>JAKQKY010000058.1 GCA_029560415.1 Bacteroidota bacterium
ACTTTAACATGTGCTAATGCCGGAAATTCCCCGATCGATCTTAAAAAAGCTTCCCGTTCCTGGTGAACGATCACCGTAACCTCAAAATAAGTAGCGATCTGGTGTAGCAGGTGAAACGATCGCTGGTTCCCCCCATTCATCGGGGGATACATATTTTCATAAGGCAATAACACCAACACTTTCTTCTTCATATCACGATATCTCAAAAAAAGGCTGGTCTTTTATTCGTTCAAACTGGCTTTTCCAATCGCCTTTAAAAAGCCTGTATTGGTGGATGTTCTCCGCAAATGCCAGGCCTTTCAACTGGCCGGTAAATCCATTATCAAATTGAGCAGGGTCTATAAAAAATGCATTTACCCCATTTGATTCAACTGTTACAAACCGGTATCCCAGCTTCTCAAAAAATTGCCGCCAGCCATTTATGGATACCCCATAATAAAGGTATTTGTAAGTGGTTTTGAACATATTAAAATCTTCCTGGTATTTCAACGTGAGGCGGGCATCAGGGCCATAGGCAGAATTATACTCAACTACTATTATGCGTGGCCGTAAGCCTCTTTCAAATAACAGGCGGGTGATGTAATAATCCATTCCATCAATATCAATTGAAAAAACATCCGGGTCACGAAATAAACTTCGTTGCAGGATTTCATCAACGGTTGATTCTTTCACAAAACAATTAAAACAATCTACCAGCCAGGCTTTGGTTTTAAGAGCTTCCCGGTATACCCCTTCATCGCCTTCGATCTGTAATCCCGAAAACTTTTTTACGTGTGCCAGGTAGGCAGTATTATTCTCTATGCCATTGTTGGAACCAATTTCTATAAAATACCTGTTGGGATTTTTTAAACGGGAAACCAGGTAATCCAGGATACCATCTTCGCCATTCTGGCTGAACCCCGAAAACTGCCAGCTCAACGGGTTCGTTTGATCTACTTCACGGGTACTGCTGGATACCGCTGCCCTTGAAAATGCGTTATTGATCTTCAATTGCAGGGCTATATCATCTGACAGGCGTTTAGTGCCGGCAGAAAAAATTTTATTGCTGAGAAAATCTTTGATCCTACGATACATAATAAGCCTGTTTAAAAACTATGTTCGGTTAGATACCAGTGCGGGTTAATATGCCGCCCGATAAAATGATGCAAAGCCGGAAGCCGGTTTTTTATGGTATGATACAACCAGGCTTTTGTGAATTTTCGTGGAGGAGATGACGACTGGTGCATGTCACCCGGAATATTCACCACCTCATTAGCGGCTGCGGTCTGTTCAATATTTGACTGATCATTGAGGCTTGATGGCAATACCAACGGTATGTTTACTATGCCATGCTTTAAACCGAATTTTGGCGAAACGGCCAGCAGGTAATCTGATACCATCCTAACAGGATCGCCTAAACGAAGTAATTTTTCGGCGCCAGCCTTCGTAATAAAGTAGCCAACAGCCGACCAGTAAAACTCAACAGGTGTACCGATCGTGATCCTGTCATTTACCTGTATCTTTCCCCTGGCAAACTGGTTACTGGTTGCATCCCAAATACCATCATACGTACAGAAACCCAGTTGTATAAAGTCGAAACGTTCAGAGATGGTTGCCTGGTTTGCCTGCACATAATCATACAGGTGCTTGAATTCTCCGCTAAAATCAATATCATCTTCCAGCACCAGCGCCATATCTGCATCACCGTTTGCTATTTTTCGGTACACATTCAAATGCGAATGCGCACAACCGATTTCTCCCACCGCTCTCCTGGCGCCAAAATGCCCGCGGTTGGCCTGGCTTAAACAGAATGCTTTTTGCAAATAGGCACTGTCGAGATCGGCACCACTGGTAGCAACAAAAAAGCTAAAGTCAATTCCCATTGAATTCAGCTTCTCCTGCATATACTGCCGCCGGTTTTCACTTTGCGGCATGTTGATCACATAGGTCATCAATTTCTTTCCACTCATTTCCTGTTTCGTTCTGTCAATTGACGAATATAGTACCCGAAAAACTAAGCCTTCAATTTGCTGGCATAGATCATGCCCGATACCTGCTGTTCAAAAGTTGTTTTTACAACAACAAATCCGTGCTTGTTAAATAAGTTGAGCAGGTATGCCGGATCCTTGTAATGCCATTCGATCATAAACCCGCTGAATGCATCAATCAGCCCGGTTTCAAATAACCTTTCCAATATTTCATACTCTGCCCCTTCACAATCTATTTTCCCGATGATGCAGGTGCCCGGTTGTTCATCTACTATCTTCCTCACTTCTGCATCCACATCCCTGATCTCTACCTTTACTTTTGTTTTAGGAGCCGTAAGATCTGCATTCTCATGATACATGCCCATGCGGCCCTTGGCCTGCAGTGAATATTCCAATTCAGGATGATCCTGTTTTTTGCCAAGCCCATAGGCATGACTTACAATTTTTGATGCGATGGATTTATTCGCCTGTATATTGGCTTGCCCCAACCTGAAAGTTTCGGGGAACAATTCAAAGCCATATATTTTTTTTACCGATGGATTACCGGCAAAATACAAAGAAGTAATGCCTACGTTCTGGCCAATGTCAATCACACAAAATTCTTTGCCCGGGTTAATATTATAATGTTGCTCAATGAATACCTCATAAATGATATACAATTCTTCAGGGTCATTTATCGCAAATACCAGGTCATTAAATTCCAGTGTAAGCTTTTGATCTGTTGAAATATAAAACCTTCCTTTTAAAGCCTGCCTGATCTTTTTAGCATAATGGTACCATAGGTTTTCCAGTTGCTCAGGCTTTGCGACCTGCAGGCCGAGCTCTTTCAGGTATATGCCGCCATCTTTATATTCCCAATCATACACAGGTACTTTATACCGATGCAAAACATTCTGCTTTTCCGACGCACGTTTTACCAGGTCGAATCCCATTTTGCGAATAACGCCTTGAATAATTTTTTTCATTCCTCGTTGCTAAATTTCATAATTGATATACACCTGGCCACGGTATTGCAGCTCATAGGGCTTGATCGGCCCATAGTGTACACTTGGCTTGATCTCGATTCTCTTAATATCAAACAGGTCATCTTTGTGTTGGTTGATGCCGTAATAAAAGCCGATGTAATAGGTACCTTCAACCAGGTTCACCTGTTTAAGAACGCCCTTTACATCCAACAGGTGATTCCCGCTTTTAAAACGTTCAATATCCTTGCGCAGATCAACAATAAAAATGCGGGAGCCTTTATGATTGTAAATGGTAAGGCAAAGATCTGAAACCTGGTACGCTGAAAGTGGTTTTTCAAAATGGATCTTAAAACCAAATGCTATATCGTCGCCTATTTCCAGCAACTTTTCTCCGAAAGTAAAATCTGTTAACTTAACCCCGTCCATCAGGTCTGCGTTCAGCTCTTTGTTGGTATGTATACTCTGGTAATAATATCGGATGATATTGGCAGCAGTGTCTGTTTTCTCAATCATGCCTGCCGATAATAAAATGCCTTTGTCGCATAATTTTTCCACAGAAGTAAGATCATGGCTTACAAACAGTACTGTTCTGCCTTCATTCTTACTCACATCCTCCATTTTCCCCAGGCATTTTTGCTGAAACTGTGCATCTCCTACAGCCAGTACTTCATCGATGATCAATATCTCCGGTTCAAGATGGGCAGCAACGGCAAAGGCTAAACGCACATACATACCACTACTATATCTTTTAACAGGCGTGTCAAGGAACTTTTCAATTTCTGCAAACGCTACGATCTCATCAAATTTTTTCCTGATCTCTCCCCTGTTCATTCCCAATATCGC
>JAKQKY010000027.1 GCA_029560415.1 Bacteroidota bacterium
GTTTCATCATTTCGTTCTGCAACTTCCAGGGCCATTCGACGCAATTTTTTATCGGCAGTGTCTTTATTCAGGATCATGGTAAAATCGTAGTTTGAAGATTTGTGAACACGAATGTAATTCACGATTGGCAAGAATTAAACAAAAATCCGGAAAATAGCGCCGGGTTTGACAGGACAGCTGAAACTTCTGAATTTATACAATCCAAAAAATTAAATGCTTTAACTTAGCCGTTTTAAATCATTGCTATGCAGTATATCCAACAGGCCGCGTTTCTTCTATTGGCTGGCTTTTCCATCTGGCTATTTGCAAAAAACATCGGGCAGATCAGGCGCAACATTTTCCTTGGTAAGAAAGAAAATCTGAACGACAATCCGGGTCTTCGCTGGAAGAACCTGTTGTTGCTGGCTTTTGGTCAGAAGAAAATGTTCAGGAACCCACTTGTTGCGATCATGCATTTTATCATTTATGCAGGATTTATCATCATTAATATTGAGGTACTGGAAATTGTACTGGATGGCATTTTGGGTACGCACCGCCTATTCCTCTCTCCACTTGGAAGTTTTTATCAATTCATCATCAATTTCTTTGAATGGCTGGCTGTTGGGGTGATCGCCGTTTGTGTGATATTCCTGGCCAGGAGAAATATTTTAAAACTGAAAAGATTCATCAGCAAAGATCTGAATGGATGGCCAAGATCGGATGCCAATTACATCCTCATCACAGAGATCATTCTCATGAGTTTATTCCTCACGATGAATGCCACCGACAGGGCACTGCAACTCCAGGGCAATGAACATTATCATGAAACGGGTTCATTTGTATTTTCAGGTATGATGGCCGGATGGTTTCAAAACATGAGTGCATCGCAACTGGTGATGCTGGAAAGAAGTTGCTGGTGGCTGCACATCGCTGGTATATTCGCCTTCCTGAATTACCTGCCTTACAGTAAACACCTCCACATCATACTGGCTTTCCCCAATGCGTATTACGCCCGGCTGGCCCCGAATGGCGAGATGGAGAATATGGAAAATGTTCAGAATGAAGTGAAATATATGATGCAGCCCGAACTAGCCCCTGCTCCTGACCCCAACGCACAACCGATGAAATTCGGGGCGAAGGATGTGACCGACCTCAGTTGGAAAAGCTTACTTGATGCTTATAGCTGCACAGAATGTGGCCGTTGCTCTGCTGCATGCCCGGCAACCCAGACCGGGAAATTGCTCAGCCCAAGAAAAATCATGATGGATACCCGCGACCGGGCTACCGAATTTGGGAAAAATGTACGCAAAAATGGCAATACTGACGGTGACGGCAAAACGCTCCTGAATGATTATATCACGGTGGAAGAATTGCGTGCCTGTACTACCTGTAACGCCTGTGTGCAGGAATGCCCGGTGAGCATCAGCCCATTGAACATCATCCTCGAACTGCGCAGGAGCCTAATCATGGAAGACAGCAATGCTCCCCAGGAATGGAATGCCATGTTCAGCAATATAAAAAATAATTTTGCACCATGGAAATTAGGCCCG
>JAKQKY010000083.1 GCA_029560415.1 Bacteroidota bacterium
TATACGGGATGAGCTGAATATGTTTTTAAAAAAACATGGTTTGTTCTTTGGCCCTGAAACCTCCACTGCCAACAGGGCCATGATCGGTGGCATGGTGGGTAATAACAGTTGTGGCAGTAACTCCGTAGTGTATGGCAGCACCCGGGAACATTTGCTGGAAATAAAAGCCTTGTTGAGTGATGGGAGTGAGGCGGTTTTTGGTGCGATGAACATTGACACATTTCATGCTAAATGCGAAGGAGACAGTTTAGAAAGTAACATTTACAAAACAGTACGCAGCGCTTTAAGTGATTACAATAACCAAACTGAGATCAGGAAAGAATTTCCCAAGGCAAGTGTGGAAAGAAGAAACACGGGCTATGCACTGGATATGTTGCTGGAGACGGCACCTTTTACAGCCGGCAAAGAAGATTTTAATTTTTGCAAACTGATCGCTGGTTCAGAAGGTACGCTGGCTTTTATCACCGAGATCAAATTGCATGTGAACGAACTGCCCCCAAAAGAAACGGGTTTGTTGTGTATACATTTCAACACGATTGATGAATCACTCAGGGCCAATATCATTGCCATGCAGTTTAAGCCCAGTGCCAGCGAACTGATCGATCATTATATTTTAGAATGCACCAAGAATAATATTGAACAAAGCAAGAACCGGTTTTTTGTGATGGGAGATCCGGGAGCCATTTTGGTGGTGGAGTTTTGCAGAGAGACAAGAGAAGAAATCATTGCGATCGCTGCTGAAGTAGAGGCCGCCATGCGAACAGCCAATTTGGGCTATCACTTCCCGTTATTGTTTGGCGGCGATACCAAAAGGATCTGGACGTTGAGAAAAGCAGGGCTTGGTTTGTTGAGCAACCTGCCCGGTGATGAAAAAGCCGTGGCCGTAATTGAAGATACTGCCGTGGATATTCATGACCTGCCCAGCTATATCGCCGACTTCAATGCGATACTGGCAAAGAACAATATGAGTGCGGTGCATTATGCACATGCCGGCAGCGGGGAAATTCATCTTCGCCCGGTGATCAATTTAAAAACGGAAGAAGGCAACCAGCAATTCCGTTTGATAGCAGAAGAGATCGCCACGCTTGTAAAAAAATATGATGGCAGTTTGAGTGGTGAACATGGTGATGGAAGATTAAGAGGAGAATTTATCAAGCAAATGGTCGGCCCACGAAATTATGAATTGATGAGGACCATCAAAAGTACCTGGGATCCTGGTCATATTTTCAACCCCAACAAAATAGTGGATACGCCGCCGATGAATACCATGCTTCGGTACACACCCGGACAAACCACGCCCACTTTCAATACCATTTTCCGTTACCACAACCAGGATGTACTGCAGCATGCAGAGCAATGCAATGGCAGTGGTGATTGCCGCAAGACACAGTTAAGCGGCGGCACCATGTGTCCCAGTTTTATGGCCACGAGAAATGAAAAAGATACTACGAGGACAAGGGCCAATATCCTCCGTAATTTTTTAACCAACTCCAAAGAGGTCAATCGCTTTAATCACAAAGAGATTTATGATGTGATGGATCTATGCCTGAGTTGTAAAGGTTGCAAAAGTGAATGTCCCAGTAATGTGGATGTTGCCAAATTGAAAGCAGAATTTTTACAACAGTATTACGATGCCAACGGGGTACCGTTCAGAAGCAAACTGATCGCCAACTTT
>JAKQKY010000085.1 GCA_029560415.1 Bacteroidota bacterium
CTTCAGCAAACTGTACAGCATATATGGTATGGCAGATAAAAGTGAGCCAGCAATAAAATCCCTGTTTTACAATAACCCTTTTGCTGCCAGGGATGCGATGACTGCATTAAAGTTATATGGATACGAAGGGGTAGAAAGAGCCTTGCTGCTGCTGCATGATTACAATTTAAAAAGTATTGGTATTGGCAGCATTAATACAAGCGATGGTTCTTTACTCAAGGAACTGGTGGTGAAGATGATGAGATGACCTTTTACAGTTTGGTGTTTTCTGTTTTTGGAAGTGTAGAGGAGGTTTGCCTAATGCAAAATGGTTAGATCAATACCAGCTGCCACAACGATGTTTCCACCCGGTTCCATCGACAATGAATAACAGGTAGTGTTCACCGTTACGTTTACAGTATGACTAACTACAACAATATCATCCGGCCCGGGAATCATGTTGTTTAACCAGGTAGCCGGGTTATTCCAGTTGCCATTACTCATTGAAATAACAGTGGCTCTTGCAGCAGGTAATTCACCATTACTATCAACCTGTGTCAGAAACATATCGTTCCTGTCATTTGCGACAGTATAATTTCTGCTATCGCACCATCTCAAAACAGTTTTGCCTTCCAGTCCTTTTATCGTTTGAATACGTTGCGCCTTTTGCCGGATAACTGTTTTGCCTGCACTGTCCCATAAAAGAGTACCATCAGGCCCCACACGTTGGTATTTGAGCGTTTGCTTTGTGCTGTCACCAATGAAAAAAACAGTTGCGATCCCGCCATTGGTAAAATCAGCATCACAATTCAGCCCGTTGCCGGAATCGAAAGAGTAGTAAGTCGTCCCGATTTTTTTTGGCGCACTATATACTGCTGTACTATCGGTGTTAAAATACTGGAGCCAAATGGAAGTATTCAGACCCGAATCCATAATATTTTCTCTTTTAAGGTATATGGCCGCAATGCCACCCTCCGGTTTTTTGTAAATCCTGTCGATATTTACAAATTGACCATCGGGCAATAACGCCCTGCCAATTCCATAATTGCCCCATGGTTTAGAGCCCGTTGCAGTTAGTTTTTGCACATAACTTATACCGTTATAAGGGCCTGATAGTTTTGTATAGCGGATATAACAGCCGCCCTCTCCATCGGCAAACAAAATTTTATTTTGCTCATCGGTTTCGGCCGTTATAATCATACTGTCCTGGGTAATGCCTGCAGCTATCATACCATCCGGACCCCATTTTTTTAATCCCGAGCTATCGATATGCTGAGCGTAGATCCCATGTTTATTATACAAATGAAATGAGCTGTTGTAAATGGCATCTCTTCCATCCATAAATATAGTTATCAGGCCACCTTCACCATCCGTTACAATGGAAGAATTACCATTGGCAGATGGATGATCGCAAATGTCTATTCCTGTCTCATTCCATATTTTTGAGCCATCATTTATAAACTTCTGTACATAAAGTTTTTTGTTTATTGCAGAGCCGTTTTCCCACATTGCAAAAACCCCGTTGGTATTGTTTGTAGTGATTTTCCCTCTGGTGTCCTGTTCGTAATTTTGATATGCAGAAAGTAATACGCCATTCCCTGGCCAGGCAGCTATCCCGTTTTCGTTGATTCGCTGCAGGTATAGATAAAAACTATCCTGCGTTAGTGTGATTGACGGATAATTATACAATATATATGCGCCCCCTGAATAATCAGGTTCTGCGTCAACAAGCAACGGCATTCCCCTGTTAGCATTGTTTCGAACGATGATACTTCCACTGTCTGCACTTCCCCATTGCAACACGCCTGAACTGCTGGTACGTTGCAGGTGGATTGTAAAATTAGATGGAGTTGATGCATTTTCACCCGACAAATTATACGCTTCTATTACACCTCCAAAGCCATCTGCAAAAGCAAATGATGTATGATAAAGGTTTTGACCCTTGATACTCATTTTTCCTCCATTCAAAGTATCACCGTTCCACTGACCATATGAAGTAGTTGATAAAAAAACAAGAAATAAAAAAAATAAAAGTTCCAGGTTTTTTGAAAAGAGTGATTTCAACATCATTTGGTTACTTTTATAAGTTAAAGAGTGCTATCAAGTGAGGTCATTAAACAAATGTATCGCCATCTCCTTATCCTTCCCAAGCTGCTCTTTCAATTCCTCCAGCCCATTAAATTTTTGTTCACTGCGAAGACGCTTGTAAATATGAACTGTTAGTATCTCACCATAAATATCCTTATCAAAATCAAAGATATTCACTTCTATCATCCTGTTCACGCCTTCCACGGTAGGGCGAACGCCAATATTCATCATGCCCGTATATTTATGTGCCGTATCCAAAGTTGAAGGCTCCTCATTCACCATTGACCATTCACCATTGACCTTTGACAATTGACCACCTGCCTGCCGGTAGGCAAGGTTCACCACCACCTTTACAGCATATACCCCATTACCCGGTATCAATTTTTTATCTTCTGTTATCTGCAGGTTGGCCGTTGGATAACCAATTGTACGTCCAAGTTTATTTCCTTCAATTACAGTGCCGCTGAAAAAATAAGGATACCCGAGACATTCATTG
>JAKQKY010000090.1 GCA_029560415.1 Bacteroidota bacterium
TTGTCATGCCAGGATCCTCGCCAGGTAAGTAAAGTATTCCTGGTGCACGGCGAATATCCTGTACAGTTAGACTTTAAGCAAAGGCTCATCCGCAAGGGATTCCAGGATGTGGAAATACCCGAAAGGCACCAGGAGATCGGCCTGGGCTAATACTATTTCAGGATCACTCTATCTCATCAGATCTTTACAGCAGTACCCGTGGCCACCACCATGAGCATACTGCCATTGGAGCCAATGGTTTCAAAATCGAGGTCAATGCCTACAATAGCGTTGGCGCCCATTTGCATGGCTTTCTGCGATAACTCATCCAATGCATTGCGCCTGGCTTCTTCAATGACCCTTTCATAAGTACCGCTTCTGCCGCCAACAATATCGCGGATGCCCGCAAACAGGTCTTTAAAAATATTGGCGCCAATGATGGCCTCGGCGGTAACAATGCCAAGGTATTGCTGAATAGGTTTTCCTTCAATAGAGGGTGTCGTAGTTTGTAAGATCATATATGTTATGTTTAATGATTTTAAATAGTTCACTCAATCTTAGGACCAGGAATTTCCTGTCCATTCTGTAACAGCGTCAGCGAATTCACTATTCCTTTATCATCCCTGCTGAATTTTATTTTAGCATCCACCACTTTTACAAAGAACAGGTCTTTGGTATCTTTCTCCGGGTATATTTCAAACATCTGCTGACCCGTGGCCTGCGCATATATCTTTCCTTTACTAACGGTGATGGATATTATAAAACCAGGAGCCAGTTCATATTTCCCGATATATTTTTTCAGGGTTTCTTCATCTAATGTTGCTTCAGCGCCATTTACTACCTTGACATCATAAAGGATATTCCTGATCTTGCTGAGATAAAATCCATCTGCTTCATGGTTTTTCAGGATGATGATGGTCTTGTCATTCGCCAGGTGTCTTTCTATAAACGTATTGTATCCAGGCCAGCTACCTGAATGATTTACAATATTGCCAAAAACTGCGACAGAATCGATGCTCCAACCAAAACCATATTTCGATGTTTTTCCATTTCCAAGCTTGACAGGTTTGAAGGCTTCTGACAATACTTGTTGATCGAGTAATTTATTACCATACAACGCCCGGTCCCATTTCAACAGGTCGCCTGTGGTAGAATTTACTGTACCATCACCTACAATGCCATCGAGGCAATACACCATGTTGCGGTAGTCGGCTAAACTGTCTGGTAAAACAAATCCTAGCTTTTTATCTTTTACATAGCCAAGAGCATAATTGTCTATTGACTTGTTCTCATACCTTCGACGATAAACCCTGGTCCTGTTCATTTGCAAAGGAGTAAAAATATTTTTCTCCAGGTAATCACCGTAAGGCATACCCGAAACCTTTTCAATCACACTGGCCAGTAATGCATAACCGGTATTGCTGTATTCGTATTTCATGCCGGGTTGAAACAATATGGCTGGTTTATATTGGATCAGCTGGTCGATCATGTCTTTATTGGTGGCAATGCGCTTTGAATCCCAGGCCAGGTCAAATAGTGCCATGTAATCCGGCAATCCCGATGTATGGTTGAGCAGGTTACGTATACTGATATGATGATACGGTAATTCCGGAATGAACTTACCCAGGCTGTCATCATAATTGAGTTTACCTGTTTTCTGCAACAACATAATGCCCATAGCCGTGAATTGTTTTGAAACGGATGCCAGTTCAAAAACTGTTTCCTTATTCAATGGCCGTTTGTTTTGTTCATCCGCCATGCCAAAACTTTTTTCATAAACCGGTACGCCTTTTTCAGCGATCAACACATTGCCATAGAATTTTCCTTCCCGGTGAAGATTTGTAAACAGGCTGTCCAGCGAAGCGGCCTTTTGCTGGGCATAGCCAAATAAACTTCCTAATAAACAACAGCCTAGTAATATTTTCCTGATCATGTTGAGATTTGGTTGAGGGATTTAGATTATAAAAATACGGGTTGAAAGGGTATTTTGTCTCCGTAATCCGGTTAATCAATTAAAAACTTTCCGTCACATTTGAAATAAGAATCTACACATGGAAGCCTACGGAAAAATATTGCTGATTGCCATGCCGGTTTTTCTGCTGCTCGTATTGTTTGAAAAATGGTATGGCTGGCGAAAAGGTAAAGATACTGTTCGCAATATGGATATGATCAGTAGCCTGGGCTCGGGTGTTACCAATGTAACCAAGGATGTATTGGGATTAAGCGTTGCCCTCGTCACCTATGAATGGATGGTGAATCATATGGCCATTACACATATCAAGGATTCCTGGCTCACTTATGTGATCGCATTTATTGTACTCGATTTTGCAGGATATGTAGTACACGCGATCGACCACAAGGTTAATTTTTTCTGGAACAGCCATATCATCCATCACAGCAGCGAAGAATTTAACCTGGCCTGTGCCTTACGGCAAAGCGTATCTGTTTTTGTACGGTTGTTCGTGATCCTGCTTTTGCCGGCAGCAGTACTCGGTGTACCGGCACAGGTCATAGCCGTCGTAGCACCTTTGCACCTTTTTGCACAGTTCTGGTACCATACCCAACACATCGGCAGGATGGGATTCCTGGAAAAGATCATCGTTACACCATCGCATCACCGCGTGCATCA
>JAKQKY010000103.1 GCA_029560415.1 Bacteroidota bacterium
CCAAACCGTTGCTTAAGCTGTTCCAATCCATCAAACGTAAACCTGTTTGAAGAAAGATTGATTGACAAGGGAGGGTTAAGCGTAAACATGGATGCTGGTATTGGCCCTGTAAGCGAATTGCTGCTTGCAGAAAAACTGGTAAGGTTTGTAAGGCTGCCCATATGCTCTGGCAGCGTACCAACAAAGTTCGAGCTATTCAGACTGAGCGATTTTAAATTGGTGCAGTTGGTTATACTATCGGTTATTGTACTGCCACTAAACCCGTAGCCGCTGAGGGATAAACTGGTTAAACGTGAAAGGCGTCCGATCGCATCCGGTATCCTGTGTGGAGTTTGGTTAATGTTTTGGTTTATTTGTAAAGTATCCAGGTTGGGGAAAAGGTGGATGTTCTGAAGAATATGGTTGACACCAGTCATATTCTCATCCCCGTAAAAAATTACTGTACTGAGGTTGCGGCAGTTGGTAATGGATGCCGGAATCTGGCCCGTAATAATATTGCCTCCACCTAAGTTGAGCACCCGCAGTTGCGTGCAATACCCGATGCTGTCAGGTATTGGGCTTGGGTATGGGTAATCAACAAAATTTGTGTTATAGAACTTAAGTTTTGTCAGGCGGCCAATGGCCTGGGGGATCGCTCCCTGGTAAAGGTTGCTGCTAAGGTTAAGATATTCCAGGTTAGAGCAGTTATAAATCTCACCAGATATACCTGCGCCTCCAATATTACCAGCTACACTGAGGTATTCCAAACTGGTGATATTGCTGATTGCAGATGGTATGTTTGCCCCCCAGCAACCATTCATAGATATTTTTTTGATCCATGGCATAGAAAACACCGGGTCGCTGTTACTAAACCCAAACTGCATACAGCAAATGCTAAACTCTTCTAATGCTGTGAGATTAGTTAATGATGCGGGGAAACTACCCAAACCTGTCCTTGACCCGCCACCCTCTATGCTCAGCTTTTTAAGTGCGGTAAGGTTACCCATTGATGAAGTCAAAAAAATGAAGCCATCAGAAAAAAATGGAGTAATGGACATACTGGTGATCCTGTCGCCTGTTACCACAATACCCAGTCCCCATGTTGTTACAGGGCCGGCCGGAGGTGGAGCACCAGTGTTGGTAAAATAGAGGTCGTATGCAGCGAGTGAATCCTGGGCAATTACCTGTGCAGTGACTGGCTTTGCTAGTACAAAAATCAGGACGAAGGAGTAAAAAATCTTCTTCATAGCAGAAAGAGTTAAGCTGGTAAAAAATAAAGTTAGCCAAATAAATTTAAGACAGCCATTTTTTGATGTAAACCCGTTTATGGATTTCAGCTGTCATTTCATCCAAAAAAAACTATTTTGCCTGCTCGTAAAATAAAAATCATGAAACCTATTGTAGTAATTGCCTTACTAATCTCCGCTTTTTGTATGTCTTGTAACGAGACGTCCCCATCAACAACTG
>JAKQKY010000234.1 GCA_029560415.1 Bacteroidota bacterium
CCAAGAGATGCGCTGCAAGATATTCCTGCTCTCCCTGGCCGGGTGTGGGAACCAGTATCGCTTTTTTTTGCAGGCTAACAAGGTCCATCACAGTGGAATAACCACTTCTTGCCACGATCATCCCGGATTGTTGAATGAGGAGATTAAGTTCATTTGCCGGGAGATGATTATGCACGGTAATATTTTCGGGTATGCTTTCCCGTGAAATGGTCCCCGATGGCAGCCCTCTAACGATCACGATGCTTCCTTTAAAATTGTGTACCTGTTCTACCAACATTTTCTCAAAGATGCTCCTTTGTGGTTCGGGACCCGATAGCAAAATCAGCAGATCGAATCGGGTATCAGTAATCGTGGGTTTAAATCTTGAGAGTATGCCCAGGTAGTGAACAGGAATCGCCGGCATTTGTGCGGGGTGTGATAATTTACCTGCGAGGTTGTTGTCAGATGCATCATCAGGTACCCAGCAGGCATTGAACCGGTTGATAAAGCGATAATTGATCTTTTGTACAGAATTATTGAGGGAAGAAAAACCAGTTTCGATAAAAAGCTGGTGGGTGATGAAAATACATGGAATGGATGGGTTAGAGAATCCAAAACGGTTATCGGATATCACCCCATCGATCTTGTGTTCTTTAATACATTTTGCAAGCCATTTTCTTTCATATCGGATCGACCGCAGCAGCCTGGGCATTTGCAGCGCCATTTTCAGCCCAAAACCTATTTTTTGGCGACTGTAACGGATTTCATAGCCTTTTAACGGTAAAATTACGAGGGAAGGAAATTCTTTTTTCAGGAGGCTGGCAGAGGCCGTTTCAGCAGCTATCAGTACTTCGGCATTTTGCTTTAAAAGCGTTGCTATCAAAGGAATACATCGTGTTGTATGACCCAGTCCCCAGTCGAGCGGTGACAGCAAAATCCGGGGTTTGTTGTGTTTTTTGTTAATATTTTCAACAATCATTTCTACAGCGCAATAATTATTTGTGAAAATAGTTTAAATTGTAACCTGAATTATATGAAGCATTCAATTAAAACAATCTCATTTCTTTTGATCATCGTAAGTTTGATCGCAAGCAGTTGTTCATCGTCCAGGAAAGGACAATGCGGCTGTCCCAATAAGCAAGGTTTCGTAGGTTATAAATAAATAAAACCATTGTTTGGCTATGAACAAATCTAACCGGGATTTGCTGGTATTATTCAAGCAGGAACTGATGACTCCCCAGGCCATTGAGCATGAGGTGATGTGGCTGCATGAATTACTGTTTACCGTAGAGCGGTTGGATAATTTTGTATCTGCACATGAGATCATTGATCTCAATAAATATAAGCTCAGCAATAAGCCTTTCGATATTAAAAAGCTGGTGCGCAGAAAAAGGGAACAACCCTTTGTTTTCCTCAATAATAAGAATTGATTTTTTCTTAACTGATCTTACTTAAAGCATCCCTGAGTTTTTCCATCACCTGTGGAATGTCTTCTTTTTTACAACAGCCAACACTCAGCCTATACCAATTGCTTTCCCGCCCGGCACCAAAATATCCAAATGGAACAAGGGCCAGTTTTGCTTCACTTAAAATATAGGCGGTTACAGCTTCCTGGTTGGCAAGAATGGTGCCGTCAGCCGTTTTTTTACCAGCAAGATCTATCTGAACAGTCAGGTATATGGCTGCCTGCGGAATAATTGAGTCTACCGAAAATCCTTCCGATTTTAATTGCTTGAATCCTTCATACAATGAACGTAACCTGGATTCAACTTCCTTTTTAAAATGTACGAAGTAATCTTTAACAGCTTCTTTTTGTGATAAGAATTTTGCAACCGCCTTTTGTTCTGCCATGGGGGCCCATGAGCCAACATGGCTATTGATAGAACGCATTTTTACTATGATTTCCGCGGGGCCCATCGACCAGCCAACCCTTACGCCGGTAGCAGCAAATGCCTTACTGATGCCATCAATAAAAACGGTGTATGCCTTCATTGCAGGTCTTAGTGATACGGGATCATAATGGCGGGTATCGCCATACGTTAGTGTCCAGTAGATCTGGTCATACATCACGTATAATTTCTTTTCTTCCGGTCCGCGTTGTTCATTTTCTGCAATCACGAGGTCGCAGATGGCTTCCAGTTCTTCTTTACTAAAAACAGTACCCGTTGGGTTTAGTGGCGAACACAAGGCCAGCAACGTTGCACCTTTAATATGCGGGGCGATCTGTGCTGCCGTAGGCATAAAATTATTTTCTTTGGTTGCTTCTATGGCAACATGCGTGGCTTCGGTAAAATGTGCGTAGTGATTATTATTCCAGCTGGGAACAGGATATATTACTTTATCTCCTTTATCAACAATACTCCTGAAAACAGCATAGATCAATGGGCGACCTCCGCAGGAAACAAGGATTTCTGCCGGGCTGTATTGAATGCCTTCATACGTTTCAATAAATTCCGCGATCGATTTGCGTAGATCGAGTTCTCCTTCTGCAGCCGGGTAGGTAGTATAACCCGCCTGGTAGGCTTTGATGATCTCATCCTGTAAGATAGATGGGATGGGGAACTGAGAAGAATCGAAATCCCCGATGGTATAGTTGTAAATATGATCGCCGCTGTTTATTTTCTCCTTGATGGCAGCACCAAGTCGCACGATCTCTGAAGCGATCAGCGTTTCTGCCAGGTGACTGAGTTTAAGATTGCCCATATTTTAAAAAAAGATTAAGTCGTTCAGATTTCAGCAAAAGTAGCTGATAGACCACTGAAAACAAAAACTTAGCCCGCTATTCAATGGCCAAAAGTAAATTTGTATCAGAATGAACATCCATTGTACGGATTTTAATAAAATAGTATTCTATTACAAGATTTACCCGCTTTATTCCATGTTTTTTTGATAAATTGAGATAAATCATGATAATTAAGGGTTGATTCACTTTCAAAAATGTGTAAGTTTTAAAATGCTTAATTACCTTTGCAACAGTTCCAAAACTTTTAAGCAACCCTTTCAACCAGAAGTTTTTAAACCATTATGTTCAATTTAATACTCTTTGGCCCTCCGGGCAGTGGTAAAGGTACGCAGAGCGAAAAACTGATTGAGCGTTATGGCTTAAAGCACCTCAGCACCGGCGACCTGCTGCGTTCGGAGATTGCCCGGCATACCGCCCTGGGCCAGGAAGCAAAGAATGTCATGGACAAAGGCCAACTGGTACCCGATGAAGTAGTTATTGGGATGATCAGCTCTGCCCTTGATCAAAATCCGCAGGCCATGGGTTTTCTTTTTGATGGATTCCCCCGCACTTCGGCCCAGGCAGAAGCCCTGGATAAATTGCTCGATCTTAAAAAATCTTCTATATCTGTGATGCTCGCCCTCGAAGTTAGCGAGGAAGAGCTGGTTAAACGCCTGTTGAAAAGAGGTGAAACCAGCGGCCGCAGTGATGATACCAACGAACAGGTTATTCGTGCGAGGATCATCGAATATCATAATAAAACAGCCGCAGTGGCAGACTACTACCGCCAGTTTGATAAAGTAAAAATGGTAAAAGGAGAAGGTTCTGTGAATGAAATATTCCAGGGGCTTTGCCAGGAAATAGACAGTCGCCTTCCCCGATAATCGATCTATAAATTCACTGTATGGATGAACAGAAACTGGCATTCATCAACGAGGGATTTTTCACCCTCCTTGAAAAATTATCTGAAAATACGCCTGCTAAGTGGGGTAAGATGAATCCACAACAAATGGTTGAACACGCGGCTTCTTTTTATGATGTATCATCCGGCAAACTCCTGTTCAATCTCGTTACACCCGAAGAACATCTTCCAAAGTATAGAGAATTCCTGTTAAGCGATAAAGCCTTTCGGGAAAATACAAAGGCACCTTCGAGTGTGATTGGCGAGGAGCCACTACCGGTGAAGTATAGTAGCCTGCAAGAGGCCATCAAAGTGCTTTGTTCTTCAGTCGATCATTTCATTGCACATTTTAAAGAAAATCCCGGTGTTACCACCACCCATCCCGTGTTTGGTCCCCTGAATTTTAATGAATGGATACTCCTGCACCATAAACACATGACCCATCATGCCAGGCAATTCGGTTTGATGGATTAAGGATTATTTACAATCTCCTTCGGTCCACTTTTTTACCCCGGCACAGCCAGCCAGGCAAGGATTGCTATATACCACGCCATCGCACCCGCAAACGGGCCGGTATTCGGCAGTACACATGCAGTCTTTAGTGACCTCCCCCTTACAATCTGCAGTCGTTTTTTGGCAGGTAGCCTGGCAAAGCGACAAGGCCAGTGCTGCAAATACTATTTTTTTCATGATCTTTTAATTTACAATTGACCGATTGTTTTTGTAGCATCTTTAATGATACAAATATACCTTTGCCGGAAACAATGCATATGGTAAAACTGGGAAATTATATTGGCGGACATTGGGTTGAAGGCGATGGTGATGGACAATTGCTATACAATGCGGTTACCGGCAATGCCATTGCCCGTGCAAGTTCCGATGGGCTTGATTTCGAAAGGATATTGACCTATGCCCGCGAAAAAGGCAATCCTGCTTTACGCAAAATGACCTTCCAGGAAAGAGGCAGGATGTTAAGGGCGCTGGCCCTTCACTTAATGGAGAAGAAAGAACTTTTTTATACCATAAGTTACCAATCGGGCGCCACGCGTATCGATAGCTGGATAGATATTGAAGGCGGTATCGGGAACCTGTTTTCAAACGCTTCCTTACGCAGAAGGCTACCAGATGAAAGTTTTTGCCTCGATGGCGATCCTATTCCTTTGAGTAAACAAAACAGTTTCATGGGGCATCATATCCTGGTGCCGAAAGAAGGCGCAGCCATACACATCAATGCCTATAACTTCCCCGTGTGGGGCATGCTCGAAAAAATTGCAGTAAACTTACTGGCAGGGGTACCCGCTATTGTTAAACCGGCTACAGTTACTTCATATCTTACCGAAGCGGTAGTTAAAGAGATCATAGCTTCCGGCATCCTTCCCGATGGCGCTTTACAACTGATCTGCGGCAGCGCAGGCAACCTGCTCGATTTTGTGAATTCGCAGGACGTGGTAACTTTTACCGGTTCTGCATCCACCGGTTTGAAATTAAAATCACACCCTGTAATCCTTCGTGAAAGCGTTCCGTTTAACATGGAAGCCGATTCGCTGAATTGTATTGTACTGGGCCAGGATGTGGCGCCAGGTCAGCCTGAATGGGATATCTTCATCAAGGAAGTGAAAAAGGAGATGACTGTAAAAGCCGGGCAAAAATGTACAGCCATTCGGCGCATATTCGTTCCCGGTAATAAAATGGAAGATGTATGGAAGGCGATCAGCACAGAGCTTGATAAAACTGCCATTGGTAACCCATTGAATGAAAAAGTAAGGATGGGATCATTGGCAGGGCAGGGACAAAGAGAAGAAGTGCGCAGCCAGGTGCAGCGATTGCTGGCTTCATCGCAGGTATTGTATGGTTCACTCGACAGTGTATCCGTTATCGATGCTGATGCAAAAGAAGGCGCTTTTTTAAGCCCTCTTTTATTGATCAATGAAACGCCGCTCACATCCTACGAACCACATAACATAGAAGCTTTTGGCCCGGTAAGTACGATCATGCCCTATTCAAATCTTGAAGAAGCAGTGGTATTGAGTAAGATGGGCAAGGGAAGTTTGTGTTCGTCTATCGTAACCGCAAGCCCTCAACAGGCGAAGCAATACGTGCTGGGAGCAGCGTCGCATCATGGGAGAATATTAGTGCTCAATGCCGAGTGCGCAAAAGAAAGTACCGGCCACGGCTCACCGTTACCGTTATTGGTGCATGGCGGGCCAGGTCGTGCCGGGGGAGGAGAGGAAATGGGTGGACTGCGGGGTGTAAAGCATTACCTGCAGCGCACAGCCATACAGGGTTCTCCGACTATGATCACGGCGATCAGCAATGTGTACCAGCCACACTCAAAAGGCATTCAAGGAAACATACATCCCTTTAAAAAATATTTTGACGAATTACAGATCGGCGACCAGATCACAACAGATAAACGACTCGTTAAGGCAGAAGACATAGATGCTTTTGCCGACCTGAGTGGAGATCATTTTTATGCGCATCTTCGCAGCACCGATTTTGCAGGCACCATGTTTGAGCAACAGGTGGCACATGGATATTTTATCATGAGTGCAGCAGCGGGATTGTTTGTAGACAGTTTTGAAAAGAACCCGGTGCTGTTGAATTATGGCATTGATGAACTCAGGTTCACAAAACCCGTATATGCAGGAACATCTATTTACATCCGGTTTACCTGCAAGGAAAAAATTGAACAGGAATTAAAAGAAAGAAATCCCGATCTTCCCATGGTGCAGGGCGCCGATATTCCGAAAGGCATTGTGAAATGGTACGTGGAGATCTTTGATGATACCGATGAAGCAGTTGGTGTAGGAACGATCCTTACCATGGTACAAATGAAACAGAAACCTTAAACCCTTTTTATGATAAGGCAAATCCAGGAAGGTTATGTGAAATCAGAAACACATAACGGCGTTACGACCATTGAATTTTTTCATCCGCAAAGCAATTCATTGCCAGGAAAAATACTGGAAGAGTTGGCGAAAGAAATCCATTTTGCGGGTACACATGCCGAAACAAAAGTGATTGTGTTGAAAAGCGATGGTGAAAAAGCCTTTTGTGCTGGCGCATCTTTTGATGAATTGTTGCAGATCAAAACCGAAGCAGAGGGTTTGCAATTTTTCAGCGGGTTTGCCCACGTGATCAATGCCATGCGCAAATGTCCGAAACTCATCATTGTGCGCATTCAAGGCAAATGTGTTGGTGGTGGTGTTGGGCTGGCAGCGGCCGCTGATTATGCCATTGCAACAGAAAAGGCCGATATCAAATTAAGCGAACTGGCCATTGGTATTGGTCCGTTTGTAGTAGGACCTGCAGTTGAAAGAAAGATCGGCGTTGCAGCGTTCAGCGCCTTATCCATTGATGCAACCATGTGGCGCAACAGCGAATGGGCAAAGAAAAAAGGCCTTTTCGCAGAAGTGCATGTGAATATTGAAAATATGAATGAAGCAGTGGATCGGTTAGCCAATACACTCGCTCACTCCAGTCCGGAAGCCATGGCAGAACTTAAAAAGATAACCTGGAAGGGTACCGAACATTGGGATGCGCTTTTGTTTGAGCGTGCAGCCATCAGCGGTAGGTTGATCTTAAGTGAGTTTTCGAGAAATGCCATAGCAGCCTTCAAAGCAAAATCCTGAGGCATATTACCAGGCAGAATCTGACCTGTTTATTGAATATAAACTGTCATTATAGCCAAGTATCATAACCACACAACGTTTAATGCCCGATTGATACAAAATCAGGCATGAATTTTTCTATGCTTATACGTTCAGTAGAATAGAAATTAGTGTAAATTATCATGTATTCGGGATCTAATTCCCAGGCAGAACGGACAGCGACAATGACTTATCAGCGGATTTTAAAAAAAACGGGTAAAATACTCCTATACAGCCTCCTGCTGTTGCTGCTGTTGTTATGTGCCGGACTTTTATTTATCCATACGTCATATGGTAAAAAGATCGTGAAAAACCAGGTGCAATCCTACCTGAGAAAGAAACTCAACACAACCGTTAATATTGGGGAAATTGACTATCGGCTTCCCCAGTGGATCGAGATCAAACAGCTTTACCTGGAAGATCGTAGAAAGGATACGTTGTTATATGGTGCTAATGTGTATGTTGACCTTGATATGATCGGTCTCATTCGGGGTAAGATCGATATTGAAAAGGTATCGCTCAAAAATATCCAGGCAAACCTGTATCGAAACCGTTCCGATTCATTTTTTAATTACCAGTTTATTATTGATGCGTTTTCAAGTCCGTCAACCGGCGATCCTGCTACTAAGGATACAGCTCGGATGAACATCTCTCTAAAGAATTGTTTATTTGAGAATATCCGTTGCCGTTACCGGGATGATGTAACGGGCAGTGACTTCATGGCAACCATACAAAACTTTGATGCTAAACTTAAGACCTTTCAACCAGATCGCCTGGCATTCGATATAGATGACTTTAGTCTACACGGAGTTGATGTCAGCATCAGGAAAAATCAAGGAACAAACTTTATACAAGAAAATAATTCGCCGGAAACAATTACAGCCCCATCTCCATTTGGATTAAACATCAGGGCTGGCAACACATATCTCAGGGATATCCGAGTACTTTTCCAGGATAGTATTTCGGGGTTGCATTATGGTAATAATATTACCCGGCTTAGTGCAGCATCATTATTTTTTGATGCAAAAAATTTCACCGGCTCGGCAACATCTTTAGGCCTCGATAGTTCAGTTATAGTATTTAAACAACCGTTAAGGATAAACGCAGTTCAGCAAATGGTTGATACCCCCGGAGAAAAAAATAACTGGGCCTTCAACGTAGATCAGTTACACATCGGGAATACAAATTTTCAATACGATGATCCCAACAGTCAGCCTGCAGCTGGTATAGACTTTGCTCACCTTGATCTAACTTCTATTCACACTGAAGCGTCTGCAATAAATTATACAGCAAGTAAAACGGCAGCGCTGATAAAGCAATTAAGTTTTTCGGATAAAAGTGGATTTAGGATCGATACCACTCATGCACAACTTATTTATTCCGATACATTGTTGTCGGCTTCTGAATTATACGTTAAGACGAATGGCTCTGTATTGCAGCAGTCCTTTAAACTTCGGTACGACAGTATCGCAGGAATCGCTAAAAATCCTGAACGAAGTTTACTCGATGCCGTATTCAGCAATGCCGTTATATCATTTGATGATCTCTACCTGTTGGCGCCGGCTATGGAAAAATCCCTTCCCAAAAAATCGTTTGCCGGCCAGTTCCTCAAAATAAACACTGAATTACATGGCAGCCTGCAACGCCTGAACCTTCCATATTTTTCATTAAGCGGCCTGGGTGGAAGCAGCATCAGGGCAAGGGGAATTTTATATAACCTTGCAGATGCAGATCGTTTTTCCTATGACTTGTTCATCGATCAATCGCAGTTTTATAAAAAAGACCTGCTGAAATTCATTCCACCCGAAAACCAGGCAAGCCTGGAAAAACTCCCCGAAGTGTTCAGCCTGAAAGGTCGTTTCACCGGCAATAAAAATGACCTGGTAGCTGATATCAATACCAGTGCAACCGGGATTCAATTTGCAGGCCGGCTTACATTGAAGGATCTTTCTAATCCCGATAAATTAAGTTATGGATTAGATATTGCCCAGGCTTCGGCTGATAAAAATACGATCAGTGGATTTCTGCCACCAGACCTGTTGACCAGGATCGAACTGCCGGCGAATATTTCTGCATCGGGACGTTTCAAGGGAAATAAGAACAGCATCGATACCGACCTGAAGATCGGTAGTAGCTATGGTCCCCTATCGGTAAAAGGATTTATAAAGAACCTCCAGGATTCTATAAACATGCAGTATGACCTCCAGTTGTCAACACCCGGTTTTGAAATCGGTACGCTGATCAAGCAGGATAGTGTACTCGGCTCCGTTAGTGGAAACTTTATTGCGAAGGGAACTGGTACCGATTATAAAACGATGCGATCATCCATTATCGCAGATATTGATGCGCTCGACTATAATAACTACCGGTATCGCAATGCCAACATAGCTGCCGATTTTAATAATGGCATCATCAACAGCAAAGGAAGCATCAACGACAGCAACCTGGTGCTCACTTATCAAATAGATGCTGATGTGCAACAAGCCTACCCGGTGGTGAATGGATTTGTAGATGTGGATACTGCCAGGTTGCAGCCATTGCATTTATATGACGACACCCTCAACTTTTCGGTTAAGACCATTTTTAAATCAGCCGATTTAAGGCCACGTCATTTGCAGGCCAGTTTGTTGATGGACACCTTGCGCATGCAACTGGGCAAAAAATATTTTACGCTGGATACGACGTCCCTTGTGGCCACTTCTGCAAACGGGATAGATTCTATCATTCTGACTTCCCCCTTGGCCGACCTGCAAGCCGGAGGTGCTTTCGATTATGATAAAGTGGCCAGCGCCATCATGCAGCATGTTCAAAAGTTTTATAAGATTCCTGGTTATAGAGCCGATTCAATTATCACGAACGATCAGCAGATCGCATTCAAAGGAGAGGTAAAAAACAGCCCTGTTATCAAGGCCTTTATACCCGACCTGGTGGGCATGGAAAATATTTCCTTTGAAGGAAGTTTCGTATCGGCCGAATCGGATAGCGCCCTTCGGGTGAACATAGATGTTCCTATGCTTCAATACGGCCCAAACAGGATCAGCAAAGCCAATGCAACAGTAGGAACCGATGGCGACCGTATCAAATACAACCTGGTTTTTGATACCCTGCATACATCGGCAACCACTTTATATTCAACAAACATAAATGGTTCACTTGCACACGACAGCATCGCACTTGGTGCCAGAACAAAAGACATTAAGGGCAAAGACTGGTTTGGATTTGCAGGCTCCCTGTTCAATGATAATGAAGTTTACTATTTCCGGTTAAAGGATAGTCTCCTGTTGAACTATGAAGACTGGAATGTGGCTACAGATAATTATATCAGTTACTCACGTGATGGCATACTCGTAAATAATTTCATGCTCCAGAGTGATACAGCAAAAATTTACATCAACAGCAGGGAGAAGACCATTAACAGCCCGGTTGATATTGCCATCGACAATTTCAATTTAAAAAGCATCAGTTCTCTTATCAGTGGTGATACCCTGTTTGCATCTGGCATCCTGGATGCTAAAATGATGATGACAGATTTTTCAAAAGATATACCTGCCTTTACCGGAGATTTTGTGATTGAAAATATGGAGCTGATGCAAAACCCGGTTGGTACCATTAGTGGCTTCGCTGAAAAAGAATCGGAGAATAGTATCAAGGGTACGCTCAAAGTAACGGGTAATAAAAATGACATCATCGCCTCAGGCAATTATTACCTGAATGATGCAGAAAAACAGTTTGAAGCGGATGTAGATATCCGCAACCTGAACATGGCAACCCTGCAGGGACTATCTATGAATAAACTCCGTAATGCCCGTGGAGCACTGCGAGGCAGCATTCACCTCGATGGTGAATTTGAAGAACCACATTGGGAAGGCGCACTCGATTTTGATTCGGCTGCATTTACTATGACAGATTACGGTGCCGCATACCTGATCGATAAACAGCATATCAAACTTCAATACCCGGATATCGTGTTCAATAAATTTACCATACAGGATTCGCTGAAGCACACCCTGGTACTCGATGGAAAAATATCTTCCATATCGCTGCAGGAATACGATTTAAACCTGGATATCAATGCAAGAGATTTTATTGTGCTGAATACGCCCCGTACCATCAACAATCAATTGTTTGGCAAGGCATCAATGGATGCCAACATTTCTATAACGGGTAATTCGGCAAGGCCCGATATTGAAGGAAATATTACCCTGGATGATAAGAGTGATATAACCATTGTATTGCCTGAAAGAAATTTTAGCAAGGATGAAGGTTTATCGATCGTTCGATTTATCGATAGGGATACTTTTGTAATCAACCCGCCTGTTGTTGCTTTTGTGCCAGGTAAAGAAGTAAGACCCGGCTTTGCTGAATTTTTAAATTACAACCTGAACATAGATGTAACCAAAAATGCATCCTTAACGATCGTAATAGATCCTGTAACAGGTGACGAAATAAAAGTGCAGGGCGATGCCCAATTAAATGCTGGTGTAGACCCTGGTGGAAACCTGGTGCTTGCCGGTAATTATGAACTTGATGATGGGTATTACGTTTTTAATTACCAGTTTCTTCAACGCAAATTCAAACTCCGCCAAGGCAGCTCTATTGCATTTGGAGGTGCACCGATGAACGCAGCGGTTAATATCACTGCTGAATATATAGTATCTACTTCAGCAAGAGACCTGCTCAACAATGAGGTAAGCAGTGTTGATGCGGGAATGGCCAATTCATTTAACCAAAAGATACCGTTCCAGGTAGTATTGTATCTCACCGGCACCATTAGTAAGCCCATCATACGGTTTGATCTGCAGATGCCTGCAGAAAATTCGGCGATGAGTAGTGAACTGCGTACAACCATCGAGAATAAACTGGCACAGCTTAGAGGCGATGAGGCAGCCACTAACAAACAGGTATTTGCGCTGTTGCTGCTTGGAAGGTTTGTTGGTGAAGAAAGCTCAGATTTCTTTAAAGGGAATTCAAACGATTTTAACGACCTGGCCCGGCAGAGTGTAAGCCAGTTTCTTTCTTCTGCACTTAATGAAATTGCCGGAAACCTGTTTAAAGGAATTGATATCGATCTAAACCTCAACAGCTACCGTGATTATAACAGCAGTGGCGGCAACCAGCAACGTACCGATCTGAACCTGGCCGTAAGCAAATCTTTTATGAATGATCGCATAGTCGTTAGCGTTGGTACCAATATCGGCATTGAAGGTCAGGATCCGGGAGCAAAGCCAGGACAAAAAGCGAATGCCTTTTCCCCGGATGTATCGCTCTCTTATAAAATAACTCCTGATGGTAAGTATATGATCAAAGGTTACCGGAAGAACCAGTTTGAAGTAGTGCTCGATGGATATGTGGTGGAAAATGGTATCGCTTTTATCGTGACAATGGATTACGATAAGTTTAATGAATTATTCAGGAGGAAGAAAAAATAACAGCATCATCATGCACATGCGCATTGTTACATATGGATTGATCATTTTATTGGTTGCAGCAACATCCTGCGGCGTGCAACATCGTTTACCCCCTGGCGAGAGGTTATACCGTGGAGCTACCATTCATGTTGATAAAGGCCCTGGTGTAAAAACAAAAAAGAAACAACTAAAAAATACATTAAAGCTTGCTGCCAACCCCAGGCCGAATAAATACATTCTAGGGCAACCCATCAAAGTTTGGTGGTGGTATTTTATCGGCCCACCCGATCCTGAAAAAGAAAATAAAGGACTTAAGGCATTCCTTCGGAAAAAACTGGCAGAACCACCTGTACTCAGCAGCAGGGTGAATGCAAAAGTAAGTGCAGAAAATATGGCCGGGCTTATGGAGAACCTTGGTTATTTCCATACCACTGCAACAGGAGACACTACTAATTCGAGAAGATATACAAAAGCGATTTATCACGTTCAGGTGCAACCGCAGTATCTCATTAAAAGCATAACCTGGGTTAGTGATAGCTCGGCATTGCTCAAACTGCTGCAAAGAGAACAAGAACGGCGGAGTATTCTGAAAGTAGGTAATCCTTACCGGCTAAGTGATATTTCCGCTGAAAGAGACCGGCTGGATCTGTATGTTAAGACAAAGGGGTATTATTATTTCAATCCTGATTATATTCTGACCTATGTTGATAGTACCATCGGCAATCATGAAGTAGACCTGTTCCTGAATATAAAAAGATCGGCACCCGCTTATGCCAAGCATCCATATAAAATAAATAGCATTACCATTTTTCCTAATTATTCACTCACATCAGAAAGCCTGGATACCAGTAGGGTGGGTGGTATCATGTATGATAGCCTTTTTATTAAAGACAGTGGAAAAGTATTTAATAACCGCATGTTTGCTCAAACGGTTACCTACCGGCCAGGGCGCACATACAGCAGCAGATCGCAGAACAGCACACTCAACCGGTTTATCAGCCTGGGTTCATTTAAATTTGTGAAGAACCGATTCGAACGTTCTCAAACCGACACCCTCAACCACTTGCTCAATGCATATTATTACCTTACCCCGGCACGCAAAAAATCAATTCAATTTGAAATAGACGGGTTTTATAAGGAAAACAATTCTTTGGGTTCGCAGGTAAGTCTGAACTGGCGAAACCGCAACGCATTCAAAGGTTCCGAATTATTTACAGTGAAGGCCTATACCGGTTTTGAGGTATCTTATTTCGATTCATTAAAAAACAACAACAGTTTCCGGGTAGGTGCCGAAGGAAGAATCAAATTTCCGCGATATGCCATTCCCTTTCTTCGCATTAAAGAAAATAATTTTTATACACCCAATACCAGTCTTTCATTGGGATATGAATTATTACGACGTCAACTATTTTATACCAAGCATTTGTTTAAGTTACAATATGAATTTACCTGGAAGAACAATGTACGCAACCAATTTACCTTTGCACCGTTTTCTTTAAGTTACCTCAATGCAAGCAATGTAGAAGATACGGTGTATAAACAGGCACTGGTAGATCCATCTATCCTGCTGAACATCTATTCTGAAGCCATCCTTGGAAGTTATTTTTCTTATTCTTATAATAGTGGCCGGGGTTCTCAAAAAAATAAATTTTATTTCAACGGTGCCATCGATGTCTCCGGAAACCTTGCCGGTCTTATCACAGGCGCAAAAAATCTCCGCGAGAAAACCATCTTTAATACTCCATTTGCACAATACATAAAAACGGATCTTGAAGTACAGTTTACCCGTCGATTATCCAGCAAAACGAATTGGGCCAACAGGCTTCAATTGGGTATTGGCATTCCTTACAATAATTCTGCATTGTTGCCTTTTGCCAAACAATATATCATTGGTGGAGGAAGTTCGGTGAGAGGATTTCGTATTCGTAATGTTGGACCCGGTACTTACAAACCTACCATAGAAGATCTGCGGTTTTTCCAGGTGATCGGCGGCGATTATAAATTCCTGTTCAATTCAGAATGGCGTATTGCATTTACACGCGTGGTAAATGGGGCAGTATTTGCCGATATCGGGAATATCTGGACAAAAGATACCTTGTTATTTGGCAAAGCAGGTCAGCTTAGCCGCAATTGGTATAAAGAGCTGGCAATAGCCTCGGGTATTGGCCTGAGATTTGACTTTACGTTCATATTATTAAGGGTTGACCTCGGCATTCCGTTGCGTAAGCCTTATCTGCCTTCCGGACAACGCTGGGTTATCAAGAATATTGATTTCGGCAGTGCTGCCTGGCGGAAAGAAAACCTGATTCTCAATATTGCGATCGGGTATCCTTTTTAACATGTACATAAATTACTTTTTTGAAGAAGCCCGTTAAATACATTTTAATCTCCCTGGCCATTATCATTACAGGAGCCGTCTTTTATTGGAACTTTAATAAAAAAAGAATTGTAAAAAATACGCTGGAAAATATCGTGTCTGGTAAAACAGACAGTCTTTATTTTATTCGTTACGATAGTTCGGCTATCAACGCATCTACAGGCAGCGCCAGGTTTTACAATGTAAGCCTTCAGTCAGATTCACTTCAGCAGCAACTCCTTCAGGATGATTCCACATCGGAAACAAATATTTACAATATCCGGATCAGGGAAATTAATATTGAAGGAGCTGATATACCTTCCCTGCTCAGCAACGACAAGGTTTCGGCAGGTTCTATAAGGATCATCGGACCGGTTGTATATATTATTGAAACGGGAAGCAAAAAAGAGAAAACATTCAGCTACCGCGATACACTGGCGATCTATGAAAAGATACTAGGCAAATTCAACCAGATAAAGGCTGATAAGATCGTGATAGAAGACGGCCAATTGTATTTCATGAAAAAGATGGCCAAACCAAATATCGCCTTCAATGGAATCAACATCAACTTATCTTCTTTTTTGATTGACACATCAAAGAACTACGACAACCTGCTAAGCTACTTTGTTAAAGGTGTGAAAGCTTCCATAGAACAGGCTGCCATTACAGATAGCATCGATAAATCGGTACTGCATCTTGAAAAGATCAGCTATGATGCAACGGCAAAGAAGATCCGCATCGGTTCATTTAAAAAGGAAGATGCCAGTACTGGTAAAATGTCCATCGACATTGGCGAAACAACATTGGAGCAACTCGATACCGATTCTTTTATCCTGAACAAACAAATTAAAGCCGGGTACCTGGGGTCTGCAGGCGGTTCTATGACCATCTGGCGTACGAGTGATAAAAAAAGCAGCAAAAATTCAATTGAATTTGACAATGATTTTTTTGATGAAGCCAAGGTAAACAGGATCGACATTGGAAAAACCAATATCCGGATTTTCGACAGGGCCAACCCGGCCAATGCTCCTATGATGATACAGGGAGTTACATTTTCTGCAAACGACATACAACGATTATATTCGGGTACCCGCATACGTGAGTTAGTGACCAATAGTAACTGGAACCTGGGGGTCGATGGATTCTCCTTTGTTTCTGCTGATAAGATATACCAATGGAAGGTTGATCGTGTATCTATCAATAAAGCAGCATCCACGATGCACATCGGGTCTGTATCTATGCAACCAACCGTATCGGAAGCTGCTTTTGCAGCCAGCCTCCCGGTTCAGAAGGATCTGTTCAATATCCATTTACAGGATATAGATATTACAGGCCTCAATACAGGCAGTTTAATAAGCGGCAACATGTTAGATGCAAAACTTGTGCAACTAAAGCCTACCCTTAAAATTTTTAATGACAGAACAGTTACTGCCTCTACCAAAAGTAAAGTTGGTAACTACCCTCACCAGTTATTACAAAAAATGTCCATGCCGGTGCATATTGATAAACTTGTTATTAAGAATGGATCAGTAGCGTATACAGAACGGGGAGCTATTTCAGAAAAAAAAGGAACCGTTTTCTTTAATGCCATAAATGGTTCTATTGTAAATGTAAGTAATGTAAAATCGCTTATTGCTGGTAAACCACTCCTCGTGTTAAATGTAAATACCCTATTCATGGGCGTTAGTCAATTACAAACGAAATGGACCCTTCCGTTAAATAAAACAGATGGATCTTTTAAGATAACATTGTATACAGGACCATTTAAGGTATCGGCTTTAAATCCAATGATAGAGCCATTGGGTATGGCCACGCTAAGGGATGGCGAAATTAACAGCCTCAATGCAAATTTGTATGGAGATGACCTCGAAGTGAAAGGTGATCTTCAGCTGCTATACAAAAACCTGAAAATGGATTTGTTGAAAATGGATTCTGTTGAGTATAAGAAAAAGGGAATAACCAGTTTTTTTGCAAACCTGGTGATACAGGATGAGAATCCACGAAATGGAGTTACGAGGAAAGGTACCATTTCATTAGAACGTGATCCGACCCGTTCTTTTTTTAATCTCTTGTGGAAGGGTATCTTTAAAGCTGCGAAACGAACGGCTACGGGTAAAGATGACGGGAAAGAAAATTAATATTCCTGTTGCTTGGATTTTTTCTGGAAGAGATTATGGTAGATGGCTGTACCATATGCTTTCAATTTATCTGCATTGCTGGCAGCTGTTTTGGCAACCGTTACTTTTAATAGGTTGCTGGCGATTTTTCCAATCATGGAAGATGACCTGCCCAATAAAAACTTATTGGCGAGGAGGCCGGCACCAAGGCCGGTAGCTGTTTTAAGTAAGCCTTCCCGTCCTTCAGGACTTCCTACAATTTTATGGATGGCACCCTTGATCAGGTTAACAGGCTTTAAACTGTCAACCGTAGTATGAAACTGCTCAATTAATTCCTGCTCCTGAAGTAACCTTTTCTTTTCAAGTGATAGAAGGGCTTCATCCAATTCGGCTTTGTTCCTGATCTGCATATGCTTTATTTAAAAATCTTCCTGAGAATAAGATTCGTAACCGGTACTTTAAACCAGGTACGCCTGTTCATGTATAAAATAAGTCCGGTGATAAGGTAAAATCCGGCCAGGATAAAGAAACCATAGTATAACTTACCAAGTAATTCTCCGAGCAATAAGGCGATGCCAATATTTAATATAATAATAAATATGATCACGATCGACAGAATAACAAGCCTGGATGCAATGGATGATATTATATCAGCCGACTTATCCGCTGTTTTCAGTTTCAAAAGATCCAGCCTTGTTTCCACATAGTCGCCCGCCCGCTCAAATAATGATTCTATATTTTCTGTTGCCTGATTTTCCATTTGTATGTTTTATCACCGGAACTTATTTAACAATGTTGGCATTAAGAAAAATTTCTTTTTGCTTCTTCTTTAAAGTGCTGTGCTTTGTCTTTTCCTTTTTCCATGATCTCGGTAGCTTCACCACGGATGTTATCATATTTTTCCGCAATGGCTTCTCCAAGCTCATTAAATTTGTTTCTTACGGTATCTTTCAGGTCATTGCCTTTCTGGGATATCTTCTTCCTTGTTTCAGAACCTTTATCAGGTGCAAACAAAACTCCCAATATCGCCCCGGCTGCTGCGCCAAGTAATACTCCGGTTAATAATTTTTTTGAACTCATCGTTTTTGATTTTAGATTATTAATAATTGTATTCAAACATCAACTAAAATGTTGCCAAACTTTTGCCTGTACAAAATGTCATGCTTTTAATGAAGCAGTACACCCAAATTGAGAAAAAAATTCCTCATTGAATGGCCTCGCTTTTTATAAGCATTTTTCAGCTGTTGCTCATTTTCCTGGTTAACTCCATTTGTATCGAATGTTGAATGATAGCCCATATAAGATACGAAACCGGATGCATAAATCAAAGAAATTAGGGTCAAAGATCTGAAGATTAATGCGCCATCCTTGCAGTTTTGCTATCAACAGGCTGAACAAAGAAATACATAACATCCTTTTTTGCTAAAAAGGTATATTAGCTGCTGTATTTTATATAAGAGAAGTCGTTCGAAATACGTTTTTTAAGGTAAAAATTCCTCGATGGATCAAATCTGTCGCAAAGAAAAAATCGCGGCAAAGATTTTGAACTTATCCCTGGGTTTATAATTAGTTGTCATCAATGCATCCAATCAAATCTTTCACACTTTAAAAAAAACAACATGACCAGATTCGACAAAATGAAATTATCCCTATTGCTGCTTGTAATGAGTATATCATTAAGCAGTTGCGAAGCCATAGCTGGAATATTTAAAGCGGGAGTCTGGACAGGCATCATCCTGGTGGCCTTCGTAATAGGCCTGATCGTTTATTTCATTAGCCGGGGCAGAAAATAATCAGGAATCATTAGCATCAGGATCAGTAACTGGTTTCATTTTATTTCTTAACCGGATACTTTTCACTCTTTTAAGGATGCTGATGTTATGATGACCAGAGGAATCGTCGCCCATTAACATCCCCCATGGCTTCAGTTCTTCAATGCGGTCGAATATGATCTTGAGAATGGCGATCACTGGTAAAGCCAAAAATATTCCAGGCAACCCTACAAGCGATCCGCCGATCACCACGCCCACGATGGTTACGAGGGCGTTTATTTTTACCTTGGATCCAACGATACGGGGCATCAGGAAATTGGCATCTATGAAATGGATTACTTCAAATCCGATGATGATCCATACGATATCACTCAAATGGCTAGACGTAGTTAGGGTTACCAATGCCGTGAATACAATGCCACTAAGGATTCCTACATAAGGAATGATATTTAAAATGGCAGAAAGTATTCCCAGGAATATGGCATATTTTATCCCGATCACCAGCAGGATGCCTGTATTCAGAATGGCAACAATACCCATTTCAATGATGAGCCCAAGCATGTATTTCTGTACAATTCCTTTTGATTCATTGAGCACGGCCGAAATTTCATTGTCGCCTGCTTTTTTAAACAATGCATAGATGAATTTACGGATGTGATGACGGTAAAATAATATGAGAAAAGAATAGATGGCAATAAGGATCACATAAAACAGCATGTTAGTGATGGTGAAAAATGTTTCACCAATAACCTGGGTACCCTGGTTCTTAACATCCTTGGTTGCCGAATTAATAAATACAGTCTGTTGCCCGCTGCTGATGTTGAATTTTTGTTGTATCCAGTGCTGTAAAGTTTCGTAATGTTTCTCGAGGTGTTGCCGGATGGAAGGAATATCATTTAAAAATCCCGCAATCTGGTGTGAAAAAAAATAAATGATACCTACGATAAAAAGCAGTGCCAGCAGTACTACTGTAAGGCTGGATAGTACCGGGGAAAACCTGGCTTTATGTTGCAGGAAATTCGTTAAAGGCAGAAGTAGAATGGCAAGCAGGATAGAAAAGACCAACGGTACAATAACGTTGCTTCCATATATAATAAATATACAGAGCAAAAAGATCATCAGCAGTTTACTGGTAAACTGAATATAGAAAGGCATTTCCTTTGCAGGTAACATTGCACAAATTTTGGACTGGTTAATTTACCAGGAATCCTTTGAGGCCATATTCGGTAGATTCGATAGCATATAAAACGCTGTTGTTGGAAGGTTGTGATTTATCTTCATATCGAAACCGCTCTGTGATATTTAATTCGTAACTCCTGAAGTTCATGTCTTTTTCATAACAATACAGGTAGTCATTTTTCTTGATAAAATTACATGTATAACCGTTCCTGAGTAAATCTTCGAGTACATTTTTCATTGACTCGTTCAGTGTCATCGATAATAAGCTGTGTACTGTCATCTAAAAAAAATTTGTCCTGAATATTGGTTACAATGATACTACATGGCTCAGTGGGCAGAAAGTGTTTTCCGGGTTACTGGACTATGAATTAAAGATATAAATTTTATCTCCAGATCGCCAAAAATATTTTTTAGAATGCATGGTCACTTAATCAAGATATCTTCTTAAGGTCCATGCAATGGTTTCATGAGTTTCCATTACGCCGGTTAAAAAATCGGCCGTGCCTTTATCATGATATTTTTCATCACAGTCATCAATATTCTTTCTCAATTGAATGATGATGGTTTCATGGTCCTTTAATAATTCATTCAGCATTTGGGCAGAGCCGGGATATTTTCCAGGGCTTTCCTTGAGTTGTGTGAGAGAAAGAAATTCAGTGGCTGTACCAATGGCCGGGCTCCCCAGTTTATTAATGCGTTCAGCCATTTCATCAATCACTACTTCAAGTTGTTTATACTGCTCTTCAAATAATTTATGTAGCTCCATGAAACTTTCGCCTGCAACGTTCCAATGAAATTTGCGGGTCTTCAGGTAAAGGATCACACTATCTGACAATGCCGCAGAAAGCATATTGGCACTGTCTTTTAAATTTTTTGCCGAAAGGCCGATGGATGGTTTTTGCATGATTATGTGTTTAAGCGAACCTTGATCGATTAAGTAATTTTATTTTCATGAATGCACAGGTGAGCGAATTCAATTGATAGGTCATGATCTCCCTGATATTCGGGAAAGGGAAATGATCATTCAGAATTTCATGATAAGCTTTCGTGATCATGTTTTCCCGTGTTAAACAAATCTGCATCACTTCATCACCGTATCCATTCGATTGGGAAGCTTCCTGGTCCTCCATATCAATAATGGTCTCCTGCACATGGAGAGAAAAGAAGGCCCTTTCTTCAACGTATCCAATGCCATATGTTTTCAGGTGTTGAAACAACTCATCGGCATACTGCATACTATCCAGGGAAAGTCCGTTGCAGGCTGTTTTTAATTTATAATCCTCTACTTCATCTGCTACCATTTCAAATTCTTTCTTGGTAAGATTGAGGTATGAAAGCAGCCCATTGAATTTTTCTGCTATTGCATTGCTAAATGCCTCCATGGTATGCAAATTTTAATTTGAATGTTAGGCGTTCCCCCTGATCAGTTT
>JAKQKY010000193.1 GCA_029560415.1 Bacteroidota bacterium
CCTAAGTGATTTTCAAAAAGCAGAGATTGATAAAAACATCAAGGCCGGGCTGGCCAAGTTACAGCGCTTCCAGCGGCCTGATGGCGGATTCAGTTACTGGCCCGGTGGAAACCAAAGTGACGATTGGGGCAGCAGTTATGCAGGTCATTTTCTACTGGAAGCCATGGCGAATGGATATTACGTGAGCGACTACATGCTGCAACAATGGAAAAACTATCAACGCAGTAAAGCCAATGGATGGGTTCCTTCCACTACAAACTTTTATGGTGGTGACCTGGCTCAGGCTTACAGGCTTTATACCCTGGCTCTTGCAAAATCCGCAGAAACAGGTGCTATGAACAGGTTGAAAGAATTCAGGTATTTATCAGTTGAAGCACGGTGGCGGTTAGCCGCAGCTTATAAACTGGCCGGGCTCGACAATACGGCACTTGACCTGGTGAGTGGCGCTGCTGTTTCTTTCCCGCAGCGCAGCAATCCCGGGCTGAGTTTTGGTTCCGAACTCAGGGACCAGGCCATGGTGCTGGAAACACTCACGTTAATGGGTAAACGGGATAAAGCTGCACAGGTAATGAATACGGTTGCAGCCAGGCTTTCGGAAGACAGTTGGTACAGCACGCAAACAACCGCTTATGCTCTAATCGCAATTGCAAAATATTGCGGCAAAAATGCATCGGGAGCAAAACTGCTGGCCACCACAACGGTAAATGGAAATAAAACAGATATCAATTCTGCATCTTACCTGCGGCAGATACCGGTGATCTTTAAGAATGGCCAGGAAACGGTTTCTGTCAGTAACAAGGGAAACAATACGATCTATATCAAACTCATTACCCGTGGGCAACCATTGACTGGTGATAGCGTAAAGGCGGTTAACAACCCGGCCCTCCAGATGAACATCAGTTATATTTCACAAAATGGCAACCTGGTGGATGTGAGTAAGATGGAACAAGGAACTGATTTTATTGCCAGGGTGGTATTGAAGAATACAGGTAAACGTGGCGCCTATACGCAAATGGCACTTTCGCAACTATTCCCGTCGGGTTGGGAGATCATCAATACCAGGATGCTCGAAGGAGAAGCGGCTCTTAAATCATCCTTCATGGATTACCAGGATGTACGGGATGATCGTGTTTACACCTATTTCAACCTGAACGAAAATGAAACAAGAACCTATTACATACAACTAAATGCAACCTACCCGGGCCGGTATTATTTACCTTCCAGCAGTTGCCAGGCTATGTATGATAACAGCATTTCGGCTTCTACGGCAGGTCGTTGGGTGGAGATAATGAATCAATAAAAGGGACATTCGCAGCATGTGAGATCAATATGATAGCTTTTTCTGGCATCCTGCCGGGAGTATGAAAAGCTATCTATCTTATAATTTTATTCGAATTAAAAACCACTGTGAAAAAAAAATATAATGTGTTGTACTTTTTTTTAATTTAAAAATAACTCTATGTCGTTGAAACTCTTTTGTCATTTTACTATTACTTTTTGCTTCTCCCCCGAGTTCCGCTTCGCTCGTCGGGGCAGGCAAAAAAAGTAACAAAATGGAGCCCCGAAAAAAAATACATCCTTTTTTCGGGATGGAGCCCTGATTTAGCTTTTGCACTACTGTAAACTCAAATTAAGTTCCCTGATCATTACAGCATTAAATTTAAAACCACTTTTAATAGG
>JAKQKY010000195.1 GCA_029560415.1 Bacteroidota bacterium
AACTGGAAGACCAGCGCAAGGGTTAATCCCATCACCACATGCATAACGGCAAAACCAATGGCCCATGCACCCCATCCTACCAGTGAAACCGGTATAGCCACATAAAAAACAGCATATAATACTTTGCTCAACCAAAATACAAAATGATCACTCAGGGACATTTTCTGTAATGGCGTGCCGTTCACTTTCTGCTTCAGGTATTTATTGAAATCCATCATGGACACCCAGGCAAAGGAAGATATCGCATACACAAATACGACATAAATATGCTGGTACCGGTGTGCAGGAACCCATTTCTGAGAACGGCACTGGCGCATCAGGGGACTCTTTGCAATATCATCATCCATTCCGTCTACATTGGTATAGGTATGATGCAGGATATTATGTTTGAATTTCCAGATGAATGCATTTCCACCAAGTGCATTCAGGCTGAGTCCCAGGAACTCGTTCACCCATTTCCTGCTGGAATAACTGCCATGGCAGGCATCATGCATTACATTGAAACCGATACTGGCTAAAACTGCGCCTAATAACGCTGATAGCAACACTTGCCAAACGGCTGCCATTGGAACAAGCAATAGCGATAAATAAATCAGAATAGCACCAGGAATAAGAACTATGGTTTTGGCATACAGGCTGAAGTTGCCCGTTTTCCTGATCTGGTTACTGCTGAAATAATGATCTACATTGGTTTTCAGGGTGGTAAAGAACTCGTTGTTCTTATTGTTGAAACTAACTTTAGCCATAAAATATTCCTAAGACAATTGTGCAATTTATACCAATATAAGCAGATGCTCCTGTTAAAACTACAATGAGGTGAATCTGCAACTAAAATAATGCGGGCTGTTTAGCCTTAAACAGAAGCTTTGATCCTTCTTTTAAACAGCTCCCTGGCCTGCTGCTGATCTTCAATCGTTTCAAAGGCATCTTTGGGAACAAGAAAAAATGAGCGGTTGTCGAAATAGAGGTGAAAAAAATAAGGGGTCTCCAGGAATTTGCTGAACCGTTGCCAGGGCCAGGACTGGTTGCCTTTATGGGTATTTAAAACGATGGCTTCTTCGTTGATCGACATATCAAAATTATCCTGAAATGTGGCTGACTGCTTATAAATACTATTTGGCAGGATGCGCCATACCACAAGCATCAATGCCATCCACAGTGTCGAAAATAACAGGAAGGAAATTGGTGTGATCTTCTTGAAATACAACAGTACGGCTGCAGCAATCGTAAAAACATTGATCAAAATCACCAGCAACCGTATCTCCGGCCGGGTGAAAAAATGATACCGCAAGGCCTGGATTACCTGTTTGCGTTCATATCCAAAGGAAATATTCATGCCTGCAAAATAGCGAAAGCACTAAAACAAACCACCCCGTTCCTTTCGGAAACGGGGTAGGTCTGTCAATTCATTTACCAATCAGTCTAGCGGATTGGCCGACAGCTTTTGTAATGTTTACTGGCTGCTTCACCCGGGGTGATC
>JAKQKY010000196.1 GCA_029560415.1 Bacteroidota bacterium
GAAACCTGGCCACCGCAGTATCTGCACCGGGCATAATTTGCAAAAGCTCATCGGAATTGATGTAGCCGTATTTTTGCTTCTGTGCAAAAGAGGCATTGCTTGTCAATCCTATTATCAGGAGCACCAAGGCGAGGGTAATGATTTTTTTCATAGGTATAATAATTATTTTTTTTATGGACAAAAATAATTAAAATTATGGTAACTATTCGCCCCTTAGTAAAATAGGTGAAATCTTTTTTTGAGGTACCAAAATAAAATAAAGATTCCACAAGGGTTCGTAATGCAAACTATGAACAAGGGGTGCGCGGGCGAGGGTGGTTCGTAGTTTCAAACTACGAACAACTGTTCAAATGCGCGCGGACAAGGCGTTCGTATTGCAAACTACGAACAACGGGACGCGCGCGTATTAGGCAAAATTGTAATAATGCTTATTTGCCGATTTTCCGGTCAAGAGTTTTTATTAGTTCGTTTTTATAAAATATATATCCTGAATTTTCGTCGTCTGGTTTTGGGGGTGCGGGTTCCTCGTCTGAAATCATTTCCACTTCTTTCTTGCTCGTATAGTTCTTTTCGGGTTCAGGTCGCCAATAAATATTTTTCTTTTTATCAAATTGCCAACCGCCGCGGTCAAAATCAAGCGGTTTATTAACAGAAACATATTCATCGTTACTTTGGATTTTATTTGATTCTTCAGCCGGCTCTTTATTAGCATTATCAATAAAGTAATCAAAATTTACATCTTGAAATACCTCCCCGCTGAAACTGAGGGTAAAGCTACCATTGGCTTTTTCGCTGATCCAGAAACGTTGTTGTGGGTCTCCCAGCATAGTAAGAAAAACCTTTGAATCTTCATTGACCTTTTTGTCGATGATGGTGATTTTGTCTTTCCCTTTGCTGATGAAAAAATTACCGCTGCCGGTGTTTGATGAGGCATAGGGCATATACCAGTTTTGTTTCAATAAGCATATAATCTTGCCTTCCCTGTCATCAAAATTCTCAAGAGCCTGTCCAATAACATAACAAGCCTCGGTGGCTTTGCAGGCGTAGCCCGGCCTGGATGAAGCAGTGAGGTAATCGCCCGGACTGATTTTGCCATTTTCGTTGCTCACACATACTGGTACTCTGCCGCTAAGCGCTACAGGAATACCGCTATTAGGGCTGTTTATGGTAAGGGTTGGCGCTGTGGAATGGATGCCAATGACATTAGCATCATTTTTTTTGGAGCTTACCACGTAAGCATCCTTTTCATTGGGGTTTAATGAAATGAGGTAGCCCGGCAAACTCATGCCTTTCACATTGAAATATTCCGCAACGTCTCCCATAAGTACATTGGAGCCTGCATACACATTTTTCTGGGCATAAATGTTTCCATCAGCAAAAGAACCACCCAAGCTGCCTGCATTTTCTGCCCAGATAGTTAAGCCATAGAGTTCAAAGATGCCGGTATTGTATGCTTCATCTTCTATTGCCACCAGACGGAACCTGACCCATTTGCCATTCAATGCAAGGATTTTGGACCAAGGCCCCTTATACCCGGTATTAGACCATCCGGATGTGTTTATATCAGCGCCGCATGAAGAGTTAGATCCGTCGATATTTGTGTGATTGTAAGTACCAAATTGCCATGAATCAACCAATGTCCAGGTTGAGCCATCAGTAGTATATTCAACAAATACGCCGTCATATTCCCATTCTAATGAATTGTAAAAGTTCAATTCAATCATTACACCTGAGGATGTGGTAGGAACCCACACCCAGGGAGTCATTAAGGGTTTGAAAGCTCTGCTGCCGTTATTATCGTATCTGTAATATGAACTCAGGCCATCTATTACGAAATCCCAATTCGCGCTGCCACATCCCGATCCACTTAATAAACCGTATATGCCACTTTGGTTGTTCCAGCTATAGAGGGCTACGGGGGTGTTTGATTCTACCGATGAGGGTGCGGAGGGATTTCCCACTTTGAGATAGCCGGACACCTGGGCATTACCCACAACATCCAGTTTGTCGTCGGGGTTATTTGTTCCAATACCCACATTGCCTGAAGGCATCAATGCGATATGATCATCGGCATCGTTTTTATTGCCAATTTCTAGTGTTGTAGCTTCTCCGGTGGTTCCCCTTACATAATGTGCAATATATGCTTCATCACCACAACCGCCTGTATGATCTGATGTCCAGATGGCCATATCTGCTGAAGTAATCCAATTGCCACCACAGGTATTAGGTATGGAAATATTAAAACCGTTCCCAACCCTGACACCGCCAGCAACTTCAAGTTTTGCTGCAGGGCTTGTGGTTCCGATACCCACATTGCCGCTGTTATTGTTATAAATGTTATTGCCATTAGCAGTCCAGAGGCTGTTCAGGGTATTGCCCGACCAACTTAAGCCTGTTCCTGCATTAAAAACATTGCTTCCACTGCCAACGCTCAGGTATCCATTGGCATCTACCTGGAGGGTTCCTGAAGTATAATTCTGGAGGCGCACGGTACCCGTGGTGTGTAGTTGGGCCGTAGGGCTTGTTGTGCCGATACCGACATTGCCTGAATTAAGGATAAAAATACCATCGGTAGAAGCCTTAAAAAGGTTGTTAGAAACTGGAAACTGATATGCATTATTTGATAAGAATCCTGCAACCGAGGCCCCGGATCCGCTTGTTGTTGATGCAGTAAAAGTACCGTTGGTTTGTATCTCGAAATCAATTGATCCTCCTCCGCAAGGCCCGCCTAAATTTCGAGCCCTTACTTCAAGTGTTGTCGGATGGGATGCTGATCTCCTGACATCAATAGAAAAATCCTGGTTACCTGAATACGATCTGTAATTTTGAGTTGGAACCTGCATCCAATCGGTGGTTGTCCCTGAATAATAAACATCCGTTATTTCATAAGCCGCGGCATTAATTGTGCCACAGAAATGATGCGATTGTCTTATACTTGCGTAAGTTCCTGCCCCATTGCTTGTAATGGTTCCAAGATATACGTAATCACCCGCGCTGCCACCAATGCTGCGTGTTATAGTTGATATGTGTCTTTTTTGAGTACTGCTTTGGCTGTTAATCTTTAGGTCTCCATTAATATCTAACCTGGCCGTTGGGCTTGTGCCGATACCCACGTTGCCATTATCTAAGTTTGCCTGAAAAATTCTCGAATAGGTATAAGACGGGGATGATCCGGTGATGCCAATGATTTGAAATGAGTTGCCGGAAGAGCCATAGCCTAACACTTGCAGCTCATTACCTGTTGAAAATGTGCTGTTGATGTCCCTGCCCATTGCCCACTGCCAGTTGACGAAATCAAGATAGCTGCCGTCTTTTACATGAATTCCGCCTTCTACACTTAATTTTTGTGGTGGTGTGGAGGTTCCTATTCCTACATTGGTGCCATTATCATATATCTGGCTGCAGGCCATAGCAGAGCTGCTGCTCATTTTAGGCAGGTAATTGGTTGTTCCGCATGCACTGGTAACTCCTCCGGCAGCAGCCACAGTTCCAAAAGTATTGTTGCCTAATAAAATATCGGTAGTGTTTCCGGTAAAATTCGTAATAGCCAGATTCCCGCTGCCATCAGTCCTTACAATGGCTCCGTTGGCGCCGGAAGGATACCCGGCAAACCTAACTGTCCCTGTGGTATGCAGCCTGGCGGATGGGGATGTAGTGCCGATGCCGACATTGCCATTGGTTAATATTGTCATAGCATCAATACGGGAAGCCCAGTCAGTTTGAAGATTGGTGATGAGGTTGATGCCTCCATCGGAACTAAGATATAATGTTTCAGTGCCAGGAGTTGAGTTAGCTTTAACCAAATTAGCAGATTCTCCTGCTCCCAGTGTTGTTAAACCTCCGGAACCCAATATCAGAGAGTTGCCGTAAATATCCTGATCAAATTGCATCCATGTGGATGCATAATTAGCTCCCTGACTAACCATGCTGCCATTATGTTTAACATTACCGTTTACATGAAGTTTATCGGAAGGCGTTGTTGTCCCGATACCCACATTGTTGTTAGTTGCATCAACATTTAAAATGGAAGTCCCTCCTGTGTTTTGAAGTTGTATGGCGGTGGTGGAGTTGGCTCCCGGCCTGATGGCAATATTTCCCGCACCGGTATATAAGGGAGCATAAAACGAAGTGTTGGCCCTTCCGGTGCCGGTAATACGAAAATTGGCGGCCTGATCGGCTGTATTCTGGTTTTGAATATAATTAGGACTGGTAGCCGGCAGCGTAGTAACATTGGGAACAGTATGGATAAAATCGTAATTGCTTAGGGATGTTTCCTGTGTTATGGTCCAGCCATCGGCGTAAGCTTCATTAATGCCGGAATGGCCCTGCGTGAATGATGTAACAGAAATCTTTGGATAGGAATATGAACCTGACTCATCGCCGATAATAATGGTAACAGTATTGGTGGTGATATTTCGTGCGAGCCTGACGTTCATAATTTTTGCACCGATGTTAATGTATCCGTAATTGTAAAAAGAATTGTTAGTGTATATATAAGCGCCGATGGTCAACTCAAAGGGCGCGGTATTGTCATAAAAATAGCCTTCAAGTTTTACCCGGAACATACAGGCGGAGTTCCAGGGCTGGGCGGTGGTAATGACAAAAGCTCCGGCGGCGGCGCTGTTGGAATTGTCGTATGTTGCGAGGTTGCGGTACACCCTCCAGGCAGTATTGCCTTCCACCATCATGTTGTCGCCGAGTTTGATATTGCCGTTTACATCGAGCTTTTGACCAGGGCTTGCTGTACCTATACCTACATTGCCGTTATTCAGGATGATCATTTTTTGGGTACCGTTGGTATTGAAACCCAGAGAAGTATTCATCCGGTTGTTTAGTGTTACGTTGAAGCTGCCGTCAACATCCAGCGTAAAGCCCTTGCCGCTGCCGTTTCCACTAACGGTGTTGGTGGCCTGCAACAAGGTGGAGGGCGAATTGGAATTTTTATGAATGTGCAATAAACATTGGGGTGTTAGGCCGGCTGCGTCGGAAACACCAACATTCTGGGCAGGTGTCATAAGGCTGCACAGCCCAAAAATTAAAATAATTAACAGAAGTTTTTTCATAGCTGAAGATATTAATTATCACTAATTTAAAAAAATAGGTTTTTATTTATAAAATAATTAAATTTTCAGATAGTTTTTGTGGTCTTATACGTTTATTTTAGTTTTTTGTTATATCAAGTATCTGGGTACTAGGTTTTTGAGTGGGTTATGATGGCGGATGTACTAAGGTTTCGTTATATGGAATAAAACATAAAATAAAAATTATTTACTTATTTAAAAGTTCGTCTGAAATAATAAATTCGTACTTGCTCATGATTAAATCCATGCGTTTTTTTTCTTCCTCCTCAATTTTCTTTTGCTTTAATTCTGACTCACATTGCATTTTTACCTCATCAAAAGGTTTGGTTTCTCCGCCGGACCGTTCTTTCATGACGATAAATACAGTTGATGTTTCCACGCTAAAAGGCCCGGCAATTTCATTGATTTTGGAGCTTATAAGATGTGGATATAGCGGATACTCCATTGAGAATTGACAAGGAAATTCAAAATTTATCGCAAAACTCTCTTCAGAATATTTCGAAATTTCATCTTCAGGCTTTGGCAAACCCTTTGACATCTTTTGCAGTTTTGATTTGGCCAAATCTTTAATTTCTTCATCGTCGGTTGTAACCCAGGCCTGCCAAAATGAAAAAGTATAGGGTTTTTTGAACTTATCAAGGTTGTTTTTGTAATAGGTGAGTAGTTCATTTTCACTGACAGTAACCTGCAATTTGTTTCTTTCATTTATTAACATATTATGCCAGAAAAAATCTTCTGACATTTTTAAAAACTGTTCCTTTTTCTTATTAATTGTCGTATCCTTTATTAATTTGCATTTTAATGGATCATCT
>JAKQKY010000202.1 GCA_029560415.1 Bacteroidota bacterium
AACTGCTTTTGACGACGTATGGCTGATCCATACATTGTCTAAGCAAGACAATGCAAGCAATACGAGCTATCCAAAGCTGTCTGCCAGGAAACCATTTACAAATGCACTGGCGATCACTGAAAATGACCGGGGCGGTATTTACATCAATTATGCTTTCATACAACACAACCGGGTGTATTCGGGCAATGAAACGGGCAATATTCCCTGGAACAATAAAGACCTGAACATCCGTTATGAAACGTTCCGGGATAAATTATTACCCGGTAGTGAAGAAACCTGGAAGATCCATATTTCTGGCGATAAAGCAACGCAGGTTGCTGCAGAAACCCTGATCAGCATGTATGATGCATCGCTCGACCAATTTAAACCGCATAACTGGACCAATTTAAAATCACTCTGGCCAAACACCGCCAGGTTTATCAGTTGGACAAAATTTGGTTTTGATGATGTTTCTGCAGAAGTTCTCAATAGCATGTATGCAGAAGCATTGCCTCAAAAAGAAAAAACCTATGATGAATTGCTGAACAATGGCTGGAGTGAAAGCTATGGTGGCCGGTATGAAACCAGGTATTCGTTACAAGCCAGAGCATCAGGAATTTCAAATGAATTCGCAGCAGCACCTGCAATGATTAATTTGGATGGAAATTATGACAATAAAGAAGTGGTGGTTACCGCCATGGGGATGTCTAAAAAGCAAAAATCGGTCAAACAATCCGTAGAAGAAAAATCAGATACTACTTCAATAGGTATTGTAGAACAACCTGTAAATAATGATATCAAGGTTCGTAAAAATTTCAATGAAACGGCTTTCTTTTTCCCTGCACTGCAGACAGATTCGGCAGGCAATATCAGTTTCAGTTTTACCATACCTGAAGCACTCACCAGCTGGAAGCTGATGACCTTATCGCATACAACAGAGCTGGCCAGCGGTTATGCAGAAAAAACCGTCATCACCCAAAAGCCGATGATGCTGCAACCTAATACGCCCCGTTTTACCCGGGAAGGGGATCAGATAGAGTTTTCAACAAAGATTGTGAACTTGTCAGACAGCGAAATCACCGGCACGGCACAACTCGAATTATTTGATGCCCGTAACAATAAAGGAGTAGATGGCTGGTTCAAAAACATTTTCCCGGTGCAATATTTTACCGTGGCAGCAGGGCAAAGTACCGCATTGAAATTTCCTGTTGAGATTCCCATCAACTTCAATAGTGCACTTACCTGGCGTTTAAAGGCCATCAGCAAAGACGGCGTTTTCACCGATGGCGAAGAATCTGCCCTCCCGGTATTAACCAACCGCATGCTGGTTACTGAAACCATGCCGTTGAACATGCGTAACAGCAACAGCAAGAATTTTAAGTTTGAAAAACTGTTGAACAGTGGTAATAGCGGAAGCCTCACCAACCATGCACTCACGGTAGAGTATACCAGCAATCCGGCTTGGTATGCTGTACAGGCTTTGCCTTACCTGATGGAATACCCGTATGAATGTGCCGAACAAACATTTAATCGCTATTATGCCAATTCACTGGCTTCTTACATCAGTAACAAAATGCCGAGGATAAGATCAGTTTTTGATCAATGGAAAACGCTTGACACCGCTGCATTACAAAGTAACCTGCAAAAAAATCAAACGCTGAAATCAGCCTTGTTGCAGGAAACGCCCTGGGTACTGGATGCCAACAATGAAGAAGCACAAAAGAAAAACATCGCCTTGTTGTTTGACATGACGAAGCTGGCAAAGGAAAAAGACATCACTTTTAATAAACTGAGAGAAATGCAGTCTGGCAACGGCGGATTCACCTGGTTCAAAGGCGGGCCCGATGACCGGTATATCACTCAATACATCATTACGGGAATTGGTCACCTTAAAAAAATGAATGCCATGAGTGACGATGATGTAAAAAAACTGAAGCCATTGCTCGATAAAGCCATCTTGTACCTCGATGCAAGACTTAAGGATGAATATGACCAGCTTGTAAAACAAAAAGTAAAACTGAAGAACAACAATCTTTCCTTCATGGCCATCCAATACCTGTATATGAGAAGTTTCTTTACAGACAACAAGATCGGCAGCAATATTGAAAAAGCCTATGGCTACTACAGGGCACAAACGCAGCAATATTGGTTATCGAACGGAAAATACATGCAGGCCATGATCGCACTGTCGTTATTCCGAACAGGTGATATCCAAACGGCAGAAGCCATCATTCGTTCATTAAAAGAAAACGCCATCTACCAGGAAGAAATGGGTATGTTCTGGAAAGAATTTTCAACAGGTGGATATTATTGGCACCAGGCTCCCATAGAAAGCCAGGCCATGATGATTGAAGCATTCACCGATATAGACAGGAATAATGTTACCATCGATGACCTCAAAACATGGTTACTCAAACAAAAGCAAACGCAAAACTGGAGAACCACGAAAGCCACGGCAGAAGCCTGTTATGCATTACTTCTGAATGGCAGCGACTGGCTTTCCGAGTCTAAGAATGTACGCATACAACTCGGTAATCATACCATCAATAGTGATAAGAAAAAAACAGAAGCCGGCACAGGTTATTTTAAAGAGACCATCCCCGGTGAACAGGTTCAGCAAGGCATGGGAAATATCTCGGTGAATGTAATGAAGTCAAATGACAAGGCTTCATCATCTACATCCTGGGGTGCTGTGTACTGGCAATATTTTGAAGACCTGGATAAGATCACGCCAGCTGAAACACCTTTGAAGCTGGTTAAGAAATTATACATCCAGAAAAACAGCGATCGTGGGCCACAGCTTGTGTTGGTTAAAGACGGAGATGAATTGCATATCGGGGATAAGGTTATTGTGCGGATAGAACTTCGAGCCGACAGGGACATGGAATACCTTCACCTGAAAGACATGCGTGCAGCCTGTATGGAACCTGTGAACGTGATCAGCCAGTATCAATGGAAAGGCGGACTTGGTTATTACGAAACCACAAAGGATGCCAGCAGCAATTTCTTTTTCAGCCGCATGTCACGTGGCACTTACGTATTTGAGTACCCGCTGTTTGTAACCCATAGCGGCAATTTCAGCAATGGCATCAGCACCATCCAGTGTATGTATGCGCCTGAATTCAGCAGTCACAGCGAAGGTATCCGCATCAATGTTGCAGCAAAATAAATAAGTGTCCTTTCTAAAAAATCCCGGAATAATAGCGTTCCGGGATTTTTTTTATTTTTTATATTCGCTCATGGCAAACAATCAAACTTATAACATCCCGATCCGTTACCGCAGAATGGAAAACCTGCACATTGTCTTCTGGCTTTTTAAAGATATTGCCTGGTGCATGTTCTGGCGACCACTTGGCATTGCCATGATCATCCCTACCCTCATCATTGCGATCGTTATTGCCTGGCGTACGCGGCAATACATGAGCGAACTATGTCATAATCTTGCCATAGCTGTCTGGATCAGTGCAAACAGCTATTGGATGATCAGCGAATTCTTTCATTTCGATACACATCACCTGTTTGGGGAATACACCTATAAACACCTGGCCCTTATTCCATTTGTAACGGGAATTCTTTTCCTGGCCTTTTATTACCTGTACTGGAAACCCAGGCACAAAAATGAAATGGAAACCATGTGATCTCTTCAAAAATCAATTTACCATTCATCACACATACTTTACCACCCGTGAATACGCAAGTCCCGCTCAACGCAGATGATATTGCAGGATTCTGTAGCTCGGAATATCTTTGACCTATCAAATAAACGGAGCCTCGCTCCCATGTAAGATGAACATCCTTATTGCAGCCCTTCTCTTCAACTACCGTCAAAGGGTAAAACCGCCTTCCATTTTCATTCAGTAGGCCGGGATACATAAACTTTACTGACTTCAATTAATACATCTTCCAGGCCGTGGTTAAGAGGTTAATGAACCCGATGCTATTAACTTAATAACAGCCCACAGCATAAAAGCATTAATTTTTCACCAAAACCAAACTTGGCTTGGTATTTTTGCCTGGCCAATATTAAATATAAAACATCATGAATAATATGATCAAACTAACCCTTTACACTTTGCTGGCTGCAGCTACGCTCTATTCCTGCGAAGATGAAAAGAATGAGGACCTGACCGCTACCGTAAATAAGAATGGAGCCATAGAAACGGCGGTAACCGTAGAACACCTCGATAGCCTGCAGGACATACTCGTTACCCATCATACGGTGTGGCATAAAGGCAATGCCTATAAAGAAGTTGTTTACCGCGATACGATCCCTTCATTGGGCAAAGAACAAAAAGTTGCTGAGAATGCAGATGGAGATGAGAAACGGGTTGACATAAAAAAAGATTACGAGATATTTATAACAGTAAAGTAATATAAACCAGGTGTATTGAAATGGAAACTGGATTGATGAAAACTACCAGATAATGAAAAAAACGAAAACGATAAAACTGATCCTCATAACGGCAACGCTTGCCAGCTGTGGCAGGGAAAAGAAGGAGCCGGAATGGGGCAGTGGAAATAAAACCTATGTACGTGGCGATAGTACGGCACCCTATACCCGCACGCACCATGGAACCGGGTTGGCAGCTGTCGCCCTTTGGTATTATGCCTTCAGGCCATATGGCAATTACAACCGCGACAATGGCCAATACAGCCGGGCAGGATATTATTCAGGCGCCATCCCGCATACAGCGAACATTGGCAACAATGGTTTTAAAGGAAATGTCACCCGCGGCGGATTTGGCAGAAGTGGTTACCATGTAGGAAGTTAATTTGGAAATCGAAAAATCAAACAGTAAAATGGAAAGAGTAAAAATACAACCCAGGAATCAATGGCAAAAAGCTGTTGAGCAACTTGGGTTTGGATTTCATACAACCGATATAGCTTATTGGGATGAATCGGCTTATTACCGTTTCGATAGCCGCGAAATAGAAGCGATCGAAAAAGCAACGGCGGCTTTGTGGGATATGTGCCTTGGCGCCGTACAACACGTCATTGATCAAAAGTTGTATTCTCAATTTAGCATTCCGGAAAATTTCATTCCTTATATAGAAAAAACCTGGAATGATGAACATCCCGCCATATATGGCCGATTTGATCTTTGCTACAAACAAGGAAAGATCAAAATGCTTGAATTTAATGCAGATACGCCTACAAGTTTATATGAAGCAGGCATCGTACAATGGTTCTGGTTGCAGGACCATGATAAAAATAAAGACCAGTTCAACAGCATTCATGAAAAACTCATTGCCTACTGGAAATACCTGAAGCCATACCTGCACCCGTGCAAACTACATTTCACCTGCCTGAAAGATACACTGGAAGATCTCACCAATACAGAATACATGCGGGATTGTGCTATACAGGCCGGCATCGACACAAAACTTATTTTCATTGATGATATCGGCTGGGACGATGAACAAATGCAGTTTACCGACCTGGAAAATGAACCCATAACCAACCTGTTTAAATTATATCCCTGGGAATGGCTTGCTGCAGAATCATTCGGCAGCAACATCCTAACGGATAAGAATAACAGCTTTTGGATAGAACCCTGCTGGAAGATGATCTTATCAAACAAAGCCATCCTGCCTATCCTATGGCAATTATACCCTGAAAACGAGTACCTGCTACCGGCTTATTTCACCGACAACGGCATGAAAGATTATGTAAAGAAACCCATCTTATCGAGGGAAGGGGCAAACATTGAACTGGTAAAACATTACGGCAGCGTTGAAAAAACCGCTGGCGAATATGGCCAGGAGGGTTATATCTACCAACAATTATTTGAATTACCCGAATTTGACAACAACTACCCCGTCATCGGCAGTTGGATCATCGGGCAGGAACCTGCAGGCATGGGCATACGGGAGGCAAGCGGCCTCATTACCAACAATCAAAGCAGGTTTGTACCGCATTTGATCGGGTAATTTAATCGATTTGAATCTGCATTATTTGTATGCAATGAATTTTTGCTCTGCCCTCACGATCTTTTCAAAGAAAGTTTTAAAGGCTGGATAATCGGCCGGTGAAATATTCTGCCTTTTACAACTATACCTGCGGGTGATCATCAATTTGCCGGGTGATTTAAGTGTGTATTTAATACTGAAGTTCATGTCTTTGAACTGCAGGTTTTCCGACGTTGGCAGTTCCACAAATTTTTTACCCGCAGGTGCTGTGATATTGACGATGGTCTCATACAGGTCTCCATCTTCATAGGTCCAGTATTCTACCGGGTAAGAACGTTCATCGGAAGTAAAATTATCCAGGGAGGCTACTACATCGGGATAGGTTACCCGAAAGGTGTTCAATGACCCAATTTCAGATACTTCATTTTTCACTTTTAACTGGTATGTATAGGAGATAGAATCATTCACCTGATCGAGGCCGGTAAACGACAACTGATCAAGCTTAATATTATTCTTATACCCCGATGCCACTGTTTTTTCCATTTCCTGAACCTGCTTATCATTATCAAGATTGATGTATGTGTTCCTGATTCCAGATGAGAGATTGCCAAATTTACTAACCTTTACCTGTACCTGCAGATCGATACCCACCGGCTTTATATCCATGACCCTTTTTACCATATCACGTGACCTGTGGTCTGATACCAGCAACTGCAGGTCAGATTTTCCGGATACACGCTTCGACGGAATTTCCAGTATGATAGAACCAATAAGATTGTTGGGCAAACTGGTAAATGGAAGGTAATTGTCGGTAAGTTCGATGTAATAATTTTTGTCATCTAACTGTGCCTTGGCTATGCAGTGATTAAATTCGATACCTGGCAGGATGATGTCTTTCTGCCCGTTGCCCCTGGTATCTACCAACACCATTTGCGCATTGATGCCAGCCATATGCGCCAGTGTTACAAAGAGACTCGACAGGTCTTTGCAATCGCCTAATCGCGTTGTTAATGTAGCGGATGCCCGTTGAGGTACATAAGCACTTTGCCTGAAAGATACCGAGCTATAGCGGATGTTTGACTGGATATAATCATATATCACCCTTGCTTTCTGATACTGGGTCATTTTCTTTTCCGGATCAGGAAAAAGTTTTTTGTATAAAGCAATGATCTCAAAATCCTCTTCAGCTTTATTATTGCATACATCACTGTACCACGAAGCAATATCATTCCATGATGGGATCGTGGACACATGCAACACTTCACTGATGTCGGCGTATACCGGCATCAAAGGTTCATTCTTCAATGGCGTGATCTTATTCATTTCCCAGGAATACCATTTGAAATTTTCTACATCTTTGATCACTGGAGTTACCTTGGCATTGCTGAATACATAACTAACAGGCTGCCCGGCCGGCACCAATAAATTATACCTGGTGGTTGACGCATATATCTGGCTCCCGAAATAATATTTATCCCAATATTCATTTGCAAACCGGCCATAAGCAAACCGTTGTAAACGATATTTGAATACAAGAATGTCACCTGCTTCCAGGTTGGTAAATACCACCTGGCTGCCATTTCTTTCGCCCTCAATCTTAGATTGATTTTTTTTGATCACTTCCGCTTTCTCTACCAAAATGTTTTGATTGTTATTATATCCCAAAGTAGATTCCTTGTATTGATCAACCCCTTTTTCATTGGTAATCCTGATGATCACGGTGTAATATTCTTCATTGGCACCGCCAGGGTAAAGGATCACATCCTTCTGGTCGAGAATATAATAATATCCATAATCGGTATTCTTTGCTTCAGCAAGTACATCATCTTTGATAAGCCTGGCCACATCAACCTGTGGAATTGATTTATATAATTCCGATTGGCCATTGAGTTTACGGATCTTATTCAATATCGAATATTGGTTTGGATCATATTTCAATGACTGGTTATATGCATCCATGGCACTGGCCTTGTTTTGTTTTTCACTGTAGATGTCGCCAAGTTGTTCCCAGAAATTTTCATTGTATGGTGCAATAGACAGTGCTTTCTGCACAAACGTTTCGGCCTGGTCATACTGCTTTACGGTATAATGATACTTCGATAAATTATAATAACCATTCGGGTAATAAGGCAACGCATCAACCAGTTTTTTCCTTGCATCGAGGGCTTTTTCCTTACTGCTCTGGTCGGCAAGAATCCCGGCATATGTTTCATAAACTCCATAGTCGAAATTATGCTTCATATAAGTTTCGTAAACTTTAAGTGCAGCTTTATGATCTTTATACACTTCCTTTTTTATACTATACATCATCTCTACGATCTTTGCGTTTTCAGGGTATTTTTCATACGCCTTTTCAGCTTCTTTCATCATTTCCTCATACTTTTTTTCCTGGACCAGTAGCAGGATCTTGTACCCGGTGGTGGTTTCATCCTCGCCAAAAAGGCTGATACGTTTGCGCAAAGCAACCTCCATATCCTCATATTTCTGGTTATCGTACATCTCCTTTATATCAATATCAAGAACAACCAGGCTTTCGGGATCGGCCTGTTTGATTTTTTCTAATTCTTCCAGCAGCAAGGTGCGGTTACTCTCTTTGATCAGCACTTCAGCCATTTTCATTTTTAAGAGGCAGTTACCCGGTGCCTGCTCCATCGCTTTTGTAAGTATGTTCCTCGCCTCGATCACTTTCTTATTACGTAGGTAAACATCTGCCAGTAACAGGTAATTCACCAGGTTTGAAGGTTGATTGGATATGCGGTCGGTAAAAAATGTTTCGGCAAAGGGAAGGATCGTTTTTAATTGCTTAGCCGGGCTATTCACTTTCGGGTAGGCGGCATAGGTAGCAGAACCTTTGATATTCGGAATGGGGCGGAGCCGGTTATCGGTAAAACGAAGATTAAAATTTGGATAGGTTGAATTGCTGAACCCGAGTTGAATCAACACACGATTGGTTCCTTTTTTCAGTTCGCATTCTACTGAATAAGTATCCATTTCGGTTACCCGCTCGGTTGATTCGGAGATCAACAGTTCGTCGTTGATCCACACTTTTACAGAGCCGGAAGCGCCAATGTTACACAATACTTTTTGATCCGATTCGCTGCTGATAAAATTCTGTGCATACACAACCGCCGTTTGATTATTGAACTGGTAACAAACCGGCGTCCATCCATCTTTTATTTCTGCTGTAGGCGTGATCCATTTAACAGGAGCATTTGTGAGGGAAGTGAATACTGCGTTTGGTTCGGCATGGTCTGGCGGACCATAATTTTTATAAAAACCACTTTCAGAAAGATTTTCAAAAGGCCCGGTATATTGCCAATTGCGAATATTCCCGATGGCATCGTAATAAAGCTGTGCCTTTTCAAATTCATTGGAAAAAAGCATGTGCATGCCTTTCTGGTAATTGGCAGAACCCACGAGTGTACCGGGTGCTTTTTCATCTTTTATCAACAGTTCGGCCAGTTTTACCTGGTGGTCAGCTGCTTTCTTCCCGGTTGGGCCCATCACTGCCTGGTTTAACCAAAGGGCATAAATATATGGATAAGGGTTATCTACAACGGAATAAAATGCCGTATTGAAATCGGTGATACCCTTTTCTTTTCCATTGTAGGTAGCCAGGTAAATTTTACTGATATACGCGTCTGGGAAACTGGCCGGTTCCTTCTCTGCCGCAGACAGCAAGCTGGCTGCTTCCGATCGCTTGTTTTCACTCAAAGCCTTCCAGGCCATTTCATAATTGGATTGCTGGGCTACCATTGTACTGGTAAACCCCAGGAAAAAGAGGGTAAGGAATTTTTTCATAATCGTTGATACAGGTTGTCAATTTTCAAAACTAAAATAGCGGTTTTAAGTTAATTATCCATCAGAAAAAATGAGCCGCCAATCCTTATTCCTTGGGAAGGCTTTATATTTGCGGCCGGTAATGGTTAGCCGATCGGGTAACCTGCAGGATAGAGACCGGATTCAAAAAAGGAAAATTTCAATTATGTTCAGAACACATACATGTGGCGAGTTAAGAATGACCGATATAAATAAGGAAATAACCCTGGCTGGTTGGGTGCAAACCGTACGTAAGTTCGGAAGCATTACGTTTGTAGACCTGAGGGATCGCTACGGCATTACTCAACTTCTTTTTTCGGAAAAACTGAATGCATTGCTTGATGCAAACCCGCTTGGCCGTGAATTCGTATTGCAGGTAACCGGTACCGTTAATGAACGTAGCAATAAGAACCCCCAGATTCCCACAGGCGATATAGAGATCCTGGTGCATACTTTTACCATTTTAAATAAATCGGCCACTCCACCTTTCACCATACAGGATGATACCGATGGTGGCGATGACATCCGGATGAAATATCGTTTCCTCGACCTTCGCAGAAGCGCCGTTCGCAAAAACCTCGAATTAAGATATGCCGTTGGCCGAAGCGCCAGGAATTACCTGCATGAAAATAATTTCATGGATATTGAAACACCCTTCCTCATCAAATCAACACCCGAAGGTGCCCGCGATTTTGTGGTGCCAAGCCGCATGAATGAAGGCCAGTTTTATGCCCTGCCCCAATCGCCACAAACTTTTAAACAATTGCTTATGGTGAGTGGCTACGACCGTTATTACCAGATCGTAAAATGTTTCCGCGACGAAGATCTGCGGGCCGACAGGCAACCCGAGTTTACACAGATAGATTGTGAAATGGCCTTTGTAGAACAGGAAGACATTTTGAATATGTTTGAAGGGTTGGCCAAAAGGATCTTTAAAGACGTTAAGAACATTGACTATACAGAGAAAGTAGAACGCATGAGCTGGGAAAATGCCATGTGGACCTATGGCAACGACAAGCCAGATACCAGGTTTGATATGAAACTATGCAACCTGAAAAAACCAGGATCTGTTTTTACCGATAAATCCGATCATGCTGCATTGATATCCGGTGTTGATTTTAAAGTATTCGATGAAGCAGAAACCGTGCTGGCGATCGCAGTTCCCGGCTGCAGTGAATATAGCCGCAAGCAAACCGACGAACTCACGGAATGGGTTAAACGCCCACAGATCGGTATGAAAGGACTGGTATTCATCAAATGCAATGCTGATGGAACCTACAAAAGCAGTGTTGACAAATTTTATCCAGAAGAAAAACTAAAGGCCATTGCTGCTACTGCCAATGCTACAGCGGGTGATCTTATATTAATTCTTGCCGGTGCCGAAGAACGAACCCGCAAAGCCATCAGCGATCTTCGTATGTACATGGCCGATAAACTTGGCTTGAGGAAACCAGGAGAATTCAAGTTATTATGGGTACTGGATTTCCCGTTGTTTGAATATGCCGAAGAAGATAACCGCTGGGTGGCCCGTCATCACCCGTTCACATCTCCAAAACCCGATCATATCCCGGTGATGATCGATAATGATCCCCAGATCAGTAATGCTGCCGAATACCTGTCGCATCCATATTCTGGCATTAAGGCAAATGCCTATGACATGGTATTAAATGGAAACGAGATCGGCGGCGGGTCTATCAGGATTCATCAACGCGATCTGCAGGAGAAAATGTTTGCAGCCCTGGGCATGGATGAAGCAGAACAACAACATAAATTCGGATTTTTATTGGGAGCATTTGAATATGGCGCCCCACCGCATGGTGGCATCGCTTTTGGGTTCGACAGGTTTTGCGCCATCCTTGGAGGCAGCGAAAGCATCCGTGATTTTATCGCATTTCCGAAAAATAACAGCGGCAGGGATGTAATGATCGATGCTCCATCTGCCATTGATGACAAACAGCTGGTTGAACTGAACATCAGGCTCGCTGGCAGCTAATCGTTGCCGTTATGATGATTTTTTCTAAGAACGGGATCATGGTTTAGGGCCAAGGAAAAGATCTACGTGATCGGTGATGGCCAGCAAACTGGGTATATCAGGTGCAGAAAATAGCTCTACGCTTGAATCTCCATGAATCTGCCCTACTTCAAATCGTTCGAAAAGTTTTTCAGTAAACCCCGTTGCATCGACGTACAGATAAGGGCTATATTCCATCACCATCTTTAACTGCGGATTCTGGGCCAGTATTTTATCCATGCCCTGTATGATGAAAGGTTCGGCACCTTCGCAGTCCATTTTAATAAAATCTACTCTTGGGAACCCGGCATCAGCCACTATATTATCCAGCATATCGCTCTTCACAATTTCCTTCCTGTTATCGCCCGGTAATTCTGCCTTGGTAACAATTGTGGCGCTGCCCCAAAGATGATCGGGAACCGACAGGATGGTTTCTCCGGTAGAATTGGAAGCTGCCATATTTATGATCTTGAAACCAAATTCATTTACATTATTGGTCATGGTCAGTAACCTGCACAAATATGCATTGGGTTCAATGGCGATGGTTTTTCCTTCTCTCCCGGCCAGGTTTGCAATCAGCAGGGAATAATAACCAAAATTAGCACCGGCATCCACACAATAGTCGCCAGGCTGAACTGTTTTGGCAATGAACTTCGTGATCCATGATTCCCAATACCCATCCATCATAATATTGGGAACCACGCCTGCATCCCTTCCATCCAGGTAAATATTGTATTTGGTGAGTATTTTACATAGGGAAATATTGCTTCCCATGTATATATTTCTAACCGCTTCCAAACTGATCTTTTCAATATCCTGCCTGCTCAGGAATACCATGTTTTTAATATCTGCAAGGGGTTTATCTAACATAAAAATTAATTTTGGTCAACAGGTATTTTAAAACAGGTCATTGCAGGATTTGTTTCAAACATCCAGCTTAATATTTTTTCTGAATGATCAGGCCAATGGAAGTTACCACGAATTTATCCAATTGAAGTTTAACGTGCGGCAATTGGGTATGTGGCGGATAATCTACCTGGAAATCTTCGGGTAATCCACCCAGTGAAAAATCAAGTTCCTCCACAAAATGCCCTTCATTTCTCAATTCCGAAACAATATAATCGATATCACGTTGACGGTAAATGACCGTGTTTTCTTCTTCCAATGTTTCATCATTGGAGGAAATATTGTACTCCGTTGTATGAACAGCCCATCCACCAGGTTTAAGCGTTTTCATTTGATTTTTCAGGAAGTTAAATCCCTTTTCCAGCGAACCCAAATGCTCAAATGAACAACTGCTCCAGGTATAATCAAAGTCCTTTAAATCATCCGGAATATTGTTCATATCAACCGGCCTGTATGTTACCCTTCGCAGGAACTCTTCCTGTTCACAGATGCCGGCTTTATTCAATTGTTCAACCCCGAAACAAAGCTGGTCTCCGTTGGCCCATCCTTTTTCAACGCCTTCATCGGGATGAATATCGGTTGCTACAATATTGCATCCATAGGTTGCCAATAAGGCTGGCAATTTTTCGGTACCCACGGCAAACACAAGTCCGTTATGGCCTTTCGCAATACAGCCTCTTTCCCATAAAGATTGCAATACGTAGGTGAATTCCCATTGTTTCCTGTGAAACCTTGGCGTTTCTTTGATCTCACTGCACCAGCGTTTATGCCATTCCGTTAAAAAATCCTTTGCCTTGCAGATCTCAGAAATACGTTTTTCACGTTCATTCACAAGGGAGCTGTTCCATTTGCGAACCTGCTTTTTCCTTCGTTTAAATAGTTTCATAATGTGTATAGATCAGTAATATTTTATAAAAGTGAATAATATACATCCACATATTTACGTGCACTGATTTCCCAACTGAAATCCTTGCCACGTTGCAATATTTTTTCTTTCAGGTTTCCGGCTTCATATTGTTTCAGGCCGTTTTGAAAAAGATGCTGCATATGATCCGGGTGAAAGTCATGAAAGTAAAATGCGGCATCCCCTCCAATTTCGGGTAAAGAAGTTTTGTTCGATAAGAATATCGGCTTCCCAAACTGCATGGCTTCCACAACCGGCAACCCAAAACCTTCTGCCAGGGAAGGATGCATGAACGCGAGGCAATTTGCCATATACCAGGCCTTTTCGGCATCACTAACGGGACCGGTAAGGTGAAACCTGTCGGCAATACCCCATTCCGTTGCGGTTTGCTTCATCGATTCAATATAATTCGGATCATCAAGCCGCCCGGAAACAACCAATTCAATATCCGGGTTTTGCTTCAGCAAAGTTAGCAGAACGTGGTAATTCTTTTTGGTATTTACATACCCAATGCCAAAAAGGAATGGCCTTGCGGGTTTTACAGCACGCATGGTAACATCCGTGATATGCACATTGTGAATTCCATTGTGAATCGCATAAATCGGTTTACTGCCCACATCGCAATTGGCGAGCACGTCATTTTTGGCAAACTCTGAAATACAAACGATCGCATCAGACTGGTCGATCAGTTTTTGTGTATGCGCCAGGCTTCTTTCCTGAACCTCCTTGGGCTGGCCTTCATGCAGGGCATTCAGATCATGAATGGTCAGTACGATCTTCAGATTTCGTTTGTTATTTTTCCGGGGAAAGAGCCGACCCGATTGAAAAGGTGCATGCCAGATGTTGCAATCCCACATAAATGGCCTGAAAAATTTATGTAAACCCGGATTTTCTGCAATACAATTTTCGGGTTTGTCAAAAGCCTGTTTTTCATTTGCCGGAACATAGTACTTGATAGCCAATCCTTTATTATCAGCTTCCAGAATTTTCTGGGAAGCATTGGCCAGGTTTAAGCAATAATAGTATAATCCAGAATATGGATGCTTCATGAGATCGCAGTCCAGGATGATCTTCGCCATTGTTTTCCAGGTAATCTGTTTTGTCAGGGAATAAAATAAACGCTAAAATTATGCAATTCACATTATAAATACTGATTCCTGATTTTTAAGACTGATTAAGGATTGTAGTCATTTTGTTAATATTATAAAAATCTCTCTTTATAAGGAATTTAAAGGGCATGAATTTTGAATTATGTTGTAAATTGGCGGCTTCTTAGTCATATATGTAAAAAACAACCGTAGTCAATGACCACTATGAAGAATTTTATTCTCGATTGTGAACGCATGAAGTATGCGGATACGGGAATTTATCATTATTGTTTGAACCTGGGTCGTCATATACAGGAATTAGTAGATCAACGTGTTGAGAAACTGACCTTTTATGCCCCCGAATCTGCCCAGGCAGTGCTCGGGGAAGATAGTGCATTCATCACCCAGCGTTCCAGCCATAAGTTTTTCATGCCCATGTTGGGAAAATATGACCTCTGGCATGCTACCTACCAGAATACCTCTTATATTCCCATTTTAAATAGCCGGATCAAAGTTTTATTAACGATCCATGATCTTAACTTCATACACGACGAAAAGAAAACAGCTGCTAAAAAGAAGAAACACCTCGAACACCTGCAGGCTAATATCGATCGCAGTGATGCCATTGTATGTATTTCAGATTTTTGCAAAAAAGATGTTTTAAAATATTGCCAGGTTGGCAACAGGCCAGTATACATTATTCATAATGGCACCAATACGCTGAATGAACCTTCATTGTCGTCCAGTTCGTACAGGCCCTCCAATCGTTTCCTGTTCTCGATCGGGGTTGTAACCATGAAAAAGAATTTTCATACGTTATTGCCTTTACTTCAGCACGACCATGATATGGAATTGCTGATCGCCGGCCGTGATGATGATACCGAATACCTCAATTACCTGATGGAATCAGCCCGGGAACTTGGAGTTGAAAAAAATCTTCGCATATTAGGCACCATTTCAGAAAGTGAAAAGGCCTGGTATTTCGAAAATTGTTATGCGTTTACGTCGCCTTCCCTGGCTGAAGGTTTTTGTATGCCAGTGGCAGAGGCTATGTCGGTAGGCAAACCTCTTTTCCTCTCCAATAAAACGGCACTACCCGAAATCGGTGGTAATGTTGCTTTTTATTTTTCGGATTTCAAGCCATCGCAAATGCAAAAGACCTTTTTAAACGGCATGAGCTTATATAAAGAAACCAATATGCAGGACGCTATTAAAAAAAGATCGGCCGATTTTTGTTGGGAAAAAGCTGCCAAAGAATACCTGGACGTATACCGCTCCCTGTTTGATTAATATCATTTTACCCGCTCTTAACAAGCTCATTGAGCTACAATTCATTTTAATGAATACCTTTGCCGCTTAATAACTTTTAATGAAAACGTATCGTCGTTTACTCAAATACGCGAGACCATACCGGTATTTTGTACTTCCTTTTTTCATATTTACCCTGATCGGGGTGTTTTTCAGCATTTTCCAGTTTGCCCTGATCATTCCTTTGCTGAATTTCCTGTTCGACCAGCATACAGCCGCTGAATTGCAGAAATATGCCACAGCACCTCATTTCTCCTTATCGGGGAGTTATTTTAAAGATCTTTTTTACTACCAGGTTTATCATCTGAAAACCATGAATCCTGTATATGCCCTTTATTTTATTGCGGCATTGATCGTGACTTCGGTGATCCTTACAAACCTGTTCCGTTACCTGGCCCAACGTTGCCTGGTAAACGCACGTACTTTGTTGGTAAAAAGGCTTCGGGAAGCCATTTTTGAAAAGATGAATTACCTGCACATGGGTTACTTCACAAAGGAACACAAGGGCGATCTGTTATCGAGAATGAACTCCGATGTTTTTGAAATTGAAGCAGTAGCTGCCAATTCACTTGAAGTATTGTTCAAAGAACCGTATGTAATGATCGGTTACTTCATTGCGTTGTTTACTATATCATTCAAGCTTACTTTATTTACACTGCTCATCATTCCTATTTCGGCCATTGGCATTGCCATGGTAACAAAACGCCTTAAGAAAGAAGCGAAGGATATGCAGGCATCTATTGGTCGTTTGCTGACCATCATTGATGAAACGTTGATGGGTATGCGCATTATCAGGGCATTCAATGCCACTGATTTCGTGTTGAAAAGATTCAGCCGCGAAAATGATTTTTACAGAAAGGCCAGCCTGCATGGATTTAAGCGGAGGGAGTTGGCGCCAGCGTTTTCGGAGGTTTCCGGTGTTATGGTGGTGGCGGGTATTCTCATTTACGGCGGTATGATGATCCTCGACAATCAAAAACTGGCCAATCCGTCGGGTTTACAGGCCAGCTCATTCATTGCATTCATTGCTATTTTTTCTCAGGTGATGCGCCCTGCCAAATCGATGGTGGTTGCATTAGCGAATATCCAGCGGGGTGAGGCTTCCGGAAACAGGATCCTCGAGATCCTGGATACACCCATTGAAGTAGATGATAAACCCGATGCAAGGTTACTCACTGCCTTCAATGAAAAAGTAGAATTCAAAGAGGTATGTTTTGGATATTCCGAAAAAAGGGTTTTAAACAATATCAGTTTTACGCTTAACAAAGGAAAAACGGTTGCGCTCGTGGGACCGTCTGGTGTGGGCAAATCAACCATTGCTGACCTCATGCCACGTTTCTATGATGTGAGCAGCGGCTCTATTATGATCGACGGCGAAGACATTCGTGAATTTACAATGGAATCGCTCAGGAGCCAGATGAGTTTTGTAACACAGGACATCATCCTCTTCAACGATACCATTTTTAATAACATTGCATTGGGCAGACCCGATGCTACTGAAGAAGATGTAATCAATGCGGCGAAGATCGCAAACGCACATGACTTCATTGTGGAAACAGAAAATGGTTATCAAACCAATATCGGCGACAGGGGCATTCGTTTATCGGGCGGCCAACGGCAAAGGCTTAGCATTGCCCGGGCTGTATTTAAAAATCCTGCGATCCTGATCCTCGATGAAGCAACTTCTGCATTGGATACCGAATCGGAAAAACTGGTGCAGGATGCATTGGAAAACCTGATGAAAGGCCGAACCACGTTGGTGATCGCTCATCGCCTCAGTACCATTAAAGAAGCAGATGAGATTTTGATCCTGCAGGATGGAGAAATTGTGGAAAGAGGAAATCATTTTGACCTGATCGAAAAAGAAGATAGTATTTACAAGCGTCTTACGCAAATGCAGAAGATCGCATAAGCATTCAGCGGCCCGTTCATATTCATTTCAGTTGAAACCTGTGTTCAATACCTTCCATCCCGATTCTATCATTGGTAAATGACCATTTAATTTTCGTGTTATGAAACATTTGTTCCTGGGTATTTTGTTGCTGACTTTTTTTATTTCCTGCAAGAAAGACGAAAGTCCTTCTGAATCGGCCACATCCAAAACCATGCTGGATGTAGCTTACGGCAGCGACGCCTTACAAAAGATGGATGTGTACCTGCCGGCCAATCGCAGTACGGCCAATACCAAAGTCATCATAATGATACACGGTGGAGCGTGGAGCCTGGGCGATAAATCGGATTTCAATTCATTTGTAGATAGCTTACAGCAACGCCTACCCGATTATGCTATAGTAAACATAAACTACCGGCTGGCTAATTTCGGCAGCAATAATTTTCCCACGCAGGAAAATGACACTAAAGCTTCCATTGAATACTTATACAGCAAACGTTCTGAATATTTTATCAGCGATAAATTTGTGTTAGTAGGTGCCAGCGCCGGAGCACACCTGGCTTTATTGCAGGCCTATAAATATAACCTGCCGGTTAAAATAAAAGCTGTAGTTGATTTCTTTGGTCCCACCGACATGATCGATCTTTATAATAACCCGGGCAGTGTACCGCAATCATCTATAGAAGCCATTGTTGGTGCGACACCGGTTAGCAACCTTAGCCTGTATGAAAGTTCAAGTCCGTTGAATTTTGTAACCAACCAGAGTTGCCCGACGATCATTTTACAGGGCGGTAATGATCCATTGGTAAATGCAGTATCGCAATCGGGGGCTTTGAAAGATAAGCTGGACCTGTTCGATGTGGTTCACCAGTTTGTTTTATATCCCGGCAAAGGCCATGGTGATGACTGGGATAATGGAACCTATTTTGACGCCTTCAATAAAATACAGGCATTCCTGGCTGCCAATGTATTTTAGCCATATTAACGTAAACGTGTATTCGAAAATAAATATCCTCGCTTTATTTTTAATCCTGGTCATGGGAATGACCACCCAGTCACAACCTGCCAGGCTGTTTTCAAAAGATGTTCTGAAGGAAAAGCGGGAAAAAATCTACCGCAACTTAGTTCAGCAAAGCATTATTGGTAATCTTTCCAGGCCCCTAACCGATTCAACCAGTGAAGATTGGGAAGGCGCTTTTTCAGCGATGGAGCTGATTCAGTATCATTCTGCGTGGGCGGATCAACAGATTGTGTTAGCATTTGAAAGCGCTGTAAATATGCCCGTATCCTTTCAAGCAGCCCTCCTGGAACTGGCCTACGCTAATTATCCAGGCAAATTCAATAAACCGGTTACTAATTTATTTCGGCAAACCAGCAATGAATCAATTGCCTTGTTAAGTGCAATTTATTTGCTTAATAAAATAAGTTCGACTACGGAAGTTAACGTCATAACGACCCAGGTGATAAACAGGTTCTCTCCCGGTAATGAACACACGCTATTTTACCCATTTCTGGAATCATTAAAAAATTACGGTCAACCTTTAACAAGTGAAATGATTGAATCATTTTTACAAAAAGATTACTTACCAGGCGAGGTTCTTATGATCAGTTTACAAAGGAAGAACAGGGACTATCCGGGGGTTGTACTGGTAAGGGATTCAAGTGGTCTGTTTATGAAAGATTCTACCGGTAACATTTTCAATGTACCACAACTTGCCCGCAGCATCAGTAACCTGCCGGGTTATGTGCGCAATGGAAATACGCCCGAAGGTATTTTCAGGATGGATGGATTTGATGTATCGAAGAGTAGCTTTATCGGTCCAACCACCAATGTTCAATTAACGATGCCCTTTGAATTTTCAGCAAAACATTTTTTCCAATCTGACCTCATTACAGACAGCACCTGGGACCTGGAGGCTTATAAAAATTTATTGCCACTTCCCTGCCGTGATCATTTTTCTTTATACGAAACTTTTTATGCAGGAAAAGCAGGCCGCAATGAAATCATTGCACATGGCAGTACGGTAAATCCTGCCTGGTATACATCCACCCCTTATTACCCAATAACACCGGGCCTTGGCTGTTTAAGTACCAAAGAAACCTGGAATGAAAAAACAGGAGAACGAATGGAAAGCGATCAACAGGCATTGGTAGACATGATACAGGCGGCCGGTGGTCCAAAAGGCTATGCGATCGTGGTGAACCTTGACGATGCTCAGCGACCTGTGACCATGGAAGACATTCTTCCTTTTTTAAAACGGGCGCATCAAAACCAATAAGCCGGTGTTACCTTTGCAACATGCATCTACCCCCGTTGGCAGAACGTCTTCGCCCCGAATCATTGGATTCTCTTACCGGCCAGCAACACCTGACAGGGAAGGGAAGTATTTTGCGAACGGCTATCGAACATGGCAAGGTTCCATCGATGATATTATGGGGACCACCTGGCGTTGGTAAAACAACCATTGCAAATATTATTGCGCATACTTTACAGGTTCCTTTTTATACATTAAGCGCTATCTCATCCGGCGTAAAAGACATCCGTGATATCATTGAAGAAGCTAAGACCAAACCGGGCGCTATCTTATTCATAGATGAGATTCACCGGTTCAATAAAGGGCAGCAGGATGCATTACTCGGTGCTGTTGAAAAAGGAACAATCACACTGATTGGCGCTACAACTGAAAATCCATCATTTGAAGTGAACAGCGCCTTGCTGAGTCGCTGCCAGGTATATGTATTGAAACCACTGGAAGAAGCAGACCTGGTGGGCCTTTTACAGGATGCATTGCAGAAAGACATTGTACTGAGTAAAAAGAAAATCAACTTAAAAGAAACGGCTGCCCTCATCAGGATCTCCGGCGGCGATGCCCGAAAGTTATTAAACCTGTTGGAACTGGTAACCGAAGTTTTGGGTGATAAAGCTGTGATCACGGATGATGCAGTAATGGAAATTGCCCAACAACGGGTAGCCTTGTACGATAAGAAAGGAGAGCAGCATTATGATATCATTTCTGCATTCATCAAAAGTATGCGGGGCAGTGATCCTAACGGTGCCGTATACTGGCTGGCCCGTATGATAGAAGCCGGAGAAGATGTTAAGTTCATTGCCCGGCGCATGCTCATTTTTGCGAGTGAAGACATCGGGAATGCAAATCCAAATGCGCTGCTGTTGGCCAACAATTGTTTCCAGGCTGTTCATACGATCGGTTATCCCGAAAGCAGGATCATCCTTTCGCAATGCTCCATTTACCTGGCCACTTCGGTAAAAAGCAATGCGTCGTATATGGCCATTGGGGCCGCGTTGGATGCTGTAAAGAAATATGGGGATCTGCCTGTACCGTTACACCTGCGCAATGCGCCAACGAACCTGATGAAAAAAATGGACTATGGTAAAAATTATCAATATGCACATAACTACGACAACAATTTTGTGCTGCAACAATTTTTACCCGATCAGCTGGAAGGCACCGTTTTCTATTCACCACAACGAAATGCCCGGGAAGAAGAAACAAGAAAATTTTTAAAAGAACGCTGGAAAGAAAAATATGGATACTAGAAAAGATATTGAAATAAGGGCTGACATCGAACGATTTATCCGTGCCTTTTATGAGAAGGTAAAAGCAGATGAACGCATCGGGATCATCTTTAATGAGATCGTATCCATCAACTGGGAACATCACATCCCCATCATCACCGATTTCTGGGAATCGATCCTGCTCGATAACCCGGTATATCAAAATAATGGCATGGAAACGCATTATAAACTACATGCCATGTATCCTTTGAACAAAGAACATTTTGAAGCATGGTTGTCGTTATTTGAAGGTACACTTGATGAAATGTTCCAGGGCAACATAACTGAGCTGGCCAAAAAAAGAGCAAACTCTGTGGCTTCTTTGATGAAATTTAAAATGAATATTGAATGAGTGAAATTACATGGGTCTGCAAAGCATTTGCAACATTGACCGCAGCTGAATTATACGAGGCATTAAAACTAAGGAGTGAAGTATTTGTAGTGGAACAAAACTGCGTGTATTTAGACCTGGATGATAAAGACCAGGACAGTTTTCATTTATTCGGATGGAAAGATGATAACCTGCTGGCGTATGCGAGAATTCTTCCCCCGGGCCTTGCCTTTGACGAAGCCAGCATCGGGCGGGTAGTAAGCTCACCTTCATCCCGCAAAACCGGCGCCGGAAGGGCATTGATGAATAAGGCGATTGAAGAAACCTTTTCACTGTTTGGAACCCATGATATTAAGATCGGCGCACAGTTGTATCTGCTTGATTTTTACAGTACACTAGGCTTTAAACAGGTAAGTGAGCCATATTTAGAAGATGGCATCCTTCATATCAAGATGATTCTTTCTAAATAATTAGCCGCGGTCAAAACAATAATTCAACATCAGCATCGTTTGTAATAATGGTAGTTTTTATGCTACCCTTATGTCCGTTACCCTGTTAGGAAGACTAAAACCGATGCCTGATGAGACCACATCTACAATATGCTGTAGGCAAAACCGTATCAATTATTTTCTTCAGCCTCCTGCTGCTGTGTGGGTCTGCACGTGCTCAACATCTTTCATTTGGCGCAGAAAAACCCGTTGTTGAAATAGGCTTAAATTTCGGGCCTACCTTTTTTTTAGGTGACCTTGGAGGCCATGCCGGTGAAGGAACCCGTTTCTTAAAAGACCTCAACTTTCCCCTTACAAAATGGATGAAAGGCGTATTCGCCACTGTGTATCCGGCCGATTGGATCGGTTTCCGGGTGGCAGGACAATATACTTATGTAGAAGGACGTGATAACATCATCAGCACAAAAGGTGAAGATGAATTGTGGCGCAAACAACGCAATCTTGATTTCAGAAGTAGTGTTTGGGAAGCCTATGGTGCCATTGAGATTTTTCCAACGATGATGCTTAAACGCTACGACGATTACGATCCGAGATTTCGGCCGTATGGATTTATAGGAGTTGGAATATTTCATTTCAATCCCGAAGGATCTTTAACAGATGCCAATGGCCGCGTAACATGGCATAAGTTGCATCCACTTCGTACCGAAGGACAAGGCATGGAAGAATACCCGGCCAAGAAACCTTACAAACTTACGCAGCTAAACATTCCTTTTGGAGGCGGCATCCGTATGAATGTTTCAGAAAGAGTTAATACAAGCATTGAATTATTATACCGTAAAACATTCACTGATTATATAGATGATGTGAGTACAGAATATATCGATCCGAATGATTTTGATAAATACCTCACCACGCAGGATGCCTTGATCGCAAGACAGATCCATGATAAAACAGTGGGCATTCTCATTCCGGGAATTACCCGATATGAACCAGGTACGCAAAGAGGTAATCCAAAACAAAAGGATGCTTATTTTTCCTGTGTACTCAAGATGGGAATCAGGCTGGGCGCCGAAGTTGGTAATACAGCTGAAAAACGTGCTGCCAGGCAAAGGCGTTGCCCGCATTTCTTTTAAAACCAAAATGCCTTTCTGTAACTATGAGAAAGAGTTATAAATATCAACCCACGATCTACCGGATCATTATCCTGGTGGCGTGTTTAATTTTTGTTTTGATCTATAACAGCACTAAGGCCTGATCATAATACGAATCAACAATATTGATTGATAGAATAAGTGCAATGGTATATAACTGAAGACATACCCCTGAGCGTACGTAATCAAAAGGTATCGTAACCTCTGAAACCACAAACCGTTTTCGTTACTATGCGTTGCCTTATTTTGAACCCGCATCTGCGGAAGGATCCATGCCAGGAATGACATGGATCTTTTATTTTAATTCTTCTTTTACATAATGCGCCGTAAAACTTTCCTTCACATTTATCATGGCCTCGGGGACGCCTTCAAATAATATTCTTCCTCCCCCATCGCCGCCTTCGGGGCCAATATCGATGATGTGATCGGCTACTTTGATCATATCGAGATTATGCTCAATCACGAGTACGGTGTTTCCACGATCTACCAGTTTATTCAACACATCCAGCAGGTGCTGAATATCCTGGAAATGCAAACCCGTGGTAGGTTCATCGAGAATATAAAAAGTTTTACCGGTATCGCGTTTACCCAGCTCCGTTGCCAGCTTAACTCTTTGTGCTTCGCCGCCACTCAAGGTTACAGCACTCTGGCCAAGCGTGATATATCCCAAACCTACTTCCTGCAATACTTTGATCTTCCGGTAAATGAACGGCACGGCATTAAAAAATTCAACGGCATCATCAACAGTCATGTTCAATACATCACTGATCGATTTTCCCTTGTATCTAATTTCGAGTGTTTCGCGGTTGTATCTTTTTCCATTGCATTTTTCACAATGCACGTGTACATCGGGTAAAAAATTCATTTCAATAACCCGCATACCAGCACCTTCACATACATCACAGCGCCCGCTTTTTACATTGAATGAAAAACGGCCGGCATTGTATCCACGAATCTTCGCTTCGGGCACCGAGGCAAACAACGTGCGTATATCGGTGAAAAATCCGCAATAAGTAGCGGGATTGCTTCGTGGTGTTCGGCCGATCGGGCTTTGATCTATTTCGATCACTTTATCAATTAACTCAAGCCCTTTAATGGTTTTGTAAGGAAGTGCAACGGCCTTTGAATGATAACAGAAATTGCTCAGTAATGGATACAAGGTTTCATTGATGAGCGTTGATTTTCCACTCCCGCTAACGCCGGTGACCAACACCAGTTTACCCAATGGGAATTTGAGGCTCACAGATTTAAGGTTGTTTCCCTGGGCTCCTTTTAATTCTATAAAGCCACCATTTCCTTTTCGCCGTTCTTTGGGCACTGCGATCTTTTTCTTACCGCTCAGGTATTGAGATGTTTCAGAATTCGATTTCAATATTTCGGCCGGCGTACCTGCAGCCACAACCTTACCCCCATGCGTACCCGCACCAGGGCCTATGTCTACCAGGTGATCGGCTGCCAGCATAATGTCCTTATCATGTTCAACAACCAACACACTATTGCCGATATTGCGCAGGTTTTGTAATGCATGTATCAGTCGTTGATTATCCCGTTGATGAAGGCCAATGCTTGGTTCATCTAAAATGTAAGTAATGCCTTGTAATTGAGAACCAATCTGCGTTGCAAGCCTGATCCGCTGGTACTCGCCGCCACTAAGGCTTTTAGATGGACGATATAATGTTAAATATGTGAGCCCAACATCCAGCAGGAATTGTAATCTTTCACGTATCTCTTTCAACACATCTTTTGCAATGGTATTCTGTTTGTCGCCCAGCCTTTGCTCAACATCACTAAACCAAAGCGCCAGTTTATCAAGGTCCATGGCACTGAGTTCTGCAATATTTTTTTCATCTACTTTAAACCAAAGACTTTCTTTTCGCAACCTTGTTCCACCGCAGGATTCGCAGGATTTAAGCTTCATGAACTTTTCCACCCAATCACGAAGTGCTTCCGTTGTACTGGTTGAGGAAAACCATCGCTTCACCATGTTCACGATGCCTTCATATTCCGTGGCATAATAAATGGGCCCTTCGTCTACCACATCCATGTCAACATCTTCGCCGGCAGTATCATCTATCTCCTCTTTTCCATACAATAAAACATTGAGTGCTTTTGTAGGAATATCTTTTAAAGGTTTATCTAAATTGATCTTATACTTTTTAGCAAGTTGCTGCACCTGCTTATACACGTAGGTTTCTCTTTCCTCTCCAAGTGGCGCAATGGCACCATCATTTACACTGGCATTCCAATCAGGGATAACAGCATCCATGTTCACCTGGAAAACAGTGCCGAGGCCTTTGCAGGTTGGACATGCACCGTATGGCGAGTTAAAAGAAAAAGCGTTGGGAGATGGTTCTTCATAACTGATACCGGTATCAATGCACATCAGTTGCTTACTGTATTGGGCAACTTTATTATCGTCGTTAATGAGTAGGAACAAAAGATCCTTTCCCATTTGCAATGTCTTCTGTACGCTTTGACTGATGCGCAATTTCATTTCATCGGTAACCTGTAAACGATCAACCACAACTTCAATATCATGAATCTTATACCGGTCGAGCTGCATACGCGGAACCAGGTCGAGCACTTCGCCATCAACCCTCACTTTTAGAAATCCTTTTTTTCGGATGTCTTCAAAAAGTTCCCGGTAGTGCCCTTTTCTTCCACGTACCAACGGAGCCAGTAAGCTTATTTTTTTATTCTTATATTTTTTATAAATATTGCTGACGATCTCCTCTTCACTGAACTTCACCATTTTTTTTCCGGTGTTGTAGCTATAAGCATCGCTGGCCCTGGCAAATAAAAGCCTCAGGAAATCATAGATTTCTGTAATGGTACCAACCGTGCTTCGTGGATTTTTATTGGTGGTTTTTTGTTCGATGGAAATGACGGGCGAAAGGCCTGTGATCTTGTCAACATCGGGACGCTCCATGTCTCCGACAAATTGCCGGGCATAGGCAGAAAAACTTTCCATGTACCTGCGTTGACCTTCATTGTATATCGTATCAAAGGCAAGGGATGACTTTCCACTCCCACTAACGCCGGTGAATACCACCAGTTTGTTTTTGGGAATCCTGATGTCGATATTTTTCAGATTATGTTCTCTTGCGCCAAATACTTCTATATGTTCCTGGGTGGGTTCCGATGCTGCGGAAACTTTTGCTTTTTTAGTAGCCATTATATAAACTCCTTGGCATAAAGATACAAACAAAAAAGGGCTGCTATTTATTAAAAGGGAAAAATCGACCTGCTAAAAACCCTCTGAGGCATTCGGCCCCGAAATCATTGAGTTGTTTAACATTTAATTCTTACAATGCAGGCTCTTAGAGATAGAATTATAAAAAATATTTTGTCAGCTTATTGCCTCCGGCCTATCTTTGTGCCAGTTCTTTATACAATTACTTATCAAGAAAGGTGGAGGGTTATGGCCCGATGATACCTTGACAACCTCTTCAAACGCTGTTTGAAAAAGGTGCCAATTCCATCCCATGTAAGTGGGAACAGATAAGTCAGATTCAAAGCTTAAACATATTGAAAAATAAAAAAAGCTCATCTGATTTTATCGGGTGAGCTTTTTTGTTTGCTGACATTTCGTATGTTCCGTTCTCAAAGAGTTCTTCGCCGGTAATGCTCATCCTGTTTGATAAGTTGCTGTTTTAAAGACCAATGTTTTTTCACAAGCAAACCGATCAACATGAGTACCATCATTCAACAAAATCAACAAGCCAACCATGCAGTCATTGGCAAGCCATTTCGCATTCCTGTTTATCAAACAAGTGAAAAGGCACAAGTAATGAATATGGTCTCTATGAACAATAAATTCATTGGTCAATCAAAACACAACACGCCTGAACTAGCTGTTATCATTGAAAAGTTAACTGGCCAACAAACAGGAATCATCATTGGAAAAGATCCTTCCAGGTGCCGGGCATTATTCAGCCAATTCAGTTATGAGATCAAAAGGGTTACACTACATGAAGAGGATGACAACGACCGGAACGTTCCTGGAAATCATCCTGAATTCCTTAAAGCATGCGTCAGTAAATATGTTTCAGTTATGGCAGAAAATGACAAGTCTTCCCGTAAATTGATCTGGATAAACCTGCCTGAGAAAGGCCCGCTTAAAATAAGTGATCTCCAATCGATTGTACAGGTACAAATAGACGCAGGTGTAACTGTTGAATGGATCAGCATTATACAACATCCATCTCATCAGCATTTATTCAAATGGGAACTAATCTGCTAAACAGGTTTACATACCATCAAGCAGGTATTTCTGCATGAATAAAATGGTGGCCAATCTTTGAAAATCAGCATTTGATTTTTTCCGGAATCCATGTCCCTCATCTTTGGCTTCCAGGTACCATACGATGCCTCCATTGGCTTTTATTTTATCTGCCATCTGTACAGCTTCTGTTCTTGGAACCCTCGGATCATTGCCACCCTGTACAATGAACATTGGCTTTTTGATCTTGCCTGCATTATTCAATGGAGCGATTTTTTCAAAGAATGCGCTCATGGCCGTATCACGTTCATCGCCATATTCAACCCTGCGCAGATCCCTGCGATAGCTCTCTGTATTTTTTAAAAATGTATTGAAATTTGAAATGCCAACAACATCGAGGCCGCATTTAATACGATCATTATAATTCGTGGCAACTGCCAATGTCATATAACCACCATAGCTGCCACCGGTAACCATTACCCGATTTGCATCCAGTTCGGGCCTGTTAGCGATCCAATCGAGCAATGCACCGATATCTTTTACCGATTCCTCTCTTTTCATGCCATTGTCCAAAGCGATAAATGTTTTACCATAACCCGAAGACCCCCGCACATTAGGTAAGATGATGGCCACACCCATTTCATTTAAAAAATAATTATTGGCGCCGATATAGTTTGGCCTTGACTGGCCTTCCGGTCCGCCATGGATCACAATCATCACCGGGCGTTTACCGGTGAACTTTTTTGCCGGTTGATAATAAAAACCGGAGATCTCTCTTTGATCGAAACTTTTCCATTTGATAAGGGATGGCATGCTGAGCTGATCAGGAACGAGGCCGCCCATCTCACTTTCTGTCCATCTTTGCAAGGTTAAGGCTTTGGTATCGTATACAAAAATATCGGTCGAAGACCGGGCTGAATTTATGGTAAAGGCAATATCCCTGTTATTGGCATGGAATACCGGTTGGCTATAAACGCCCTGGGGAATATTGTTTAATTTCACGTACTTGTTACCGTTAGTATTCATCTGGTACAGCTT
>JAKQKY010000228.1 GCA_029560415.1 Bacteroidota bacterium
GCAAACAACCTTTCAGCAAGTGGTTCAAAGAACAAAATTGAACCAAAGGAAAAGACAACCATTGACAAGATTTTTAAACATCTGCAATAAAAAACATTAAGATTATTCAGTAATGTGAGTAAGGGATTAACCCCTTAACCATTGCCCCTCTTGCATTTAAGAGGTTTGTGCCATCATTCTAAAAATTATAAAAAGATGGTATAATCAGAGGTTTTATAGGCCCGGGTGAGTAATGACTGCCGGAGCTGGATGATATTCTCCTCCCGGTTCAGATCATGGATCCTGACTCCGTACTGCCATGATTTACCCTTCCTGGCCTTTTGGTCAGCCAGCTGCAGGTTCCCCAGGCTGCAAATTTTCTCGTATAAATTACCAATTCGTTTCATGCTTTGCTTATTAAAACTGGTCTTCACTTTCATTACCAACCAGTCCAATGATTGTGACATTTTTTGCCAAGTGGCAGGGTCTGTGCTGTAACTGATTTCGCATAGGTGAGAGCTGACATTCGAATTCGAATAGTTGTTATCGTAATCGTTGTACGCCAGGCCGGAGCCGGAGGAACGCAGCTCGTACAGCACACCACCCATCCCTGCTATTTCAGCAGGAAATAATCTTCATACAATTTTTTAAACTGTTTACCTGCATACTCTGCCAATTCGCTTGTTTTAAAGCAAAGGCGAGAGCCGACAGCCGAACCCGAATAGAGGTGATCGCAAACGAGGTACGCCAGGCCGGAGCCGGAAAACATCCTGAACCACGGATAGTATTTCCATTCATCGGAATTCTTCCAGTCTGGTTTCCAGCCTTCGTTAAGGGCCTCGGCGATAATCACCAGCTTTGCATGAGAAATAATAGATTTTTGGTGATGCTCAGGCATACCATTAACATCTGGTAATACCGTTTTCGGATTCAGTTTTAATGCCTTACAGGCACCTTCGAAAGTTTTAATTTTTGCTTTCATCATTTTTAATTTAGAGGGTCATGAAATCGGAGTAGAGATCAATGAACTGAGTTCCGGCATATTTGGCCAGGGCGGAACTTTTAAAGCAAAGGCGAGAGCCGACAGCCGAACGCGAATAGCTGCCAACGAAACCGTGGGCCGCCAGGCCGGAGCCGGAGCTGAAATCAAACCATGGGTAATACTTGTACTGGCTGCTATTTGTCCAATCTGGCCGCCATCCTTCATTAAGGGCCTTGGCTATTACTTTCAATTTCTTAAAAGCTGCCTCATCCTTTGTATCACATGGGCAAAGGAATTTACCAGAATCGATACCGATAATATTACAGGCATCTTCGAATGTTTTTACTCGCTGGGTAATATCCAGAGAGAGGGCAGCCTTACCAAACTCACTTTCCAGTAAGTCTTTGAAAGCTCCAGTGGCTGATGGATAAAGCTCAGCTGCTTTTTGCTGGGTGATTTCAAGCGTTTTCATCTTATTTAGTGCCACTTCCGGTGGCGGCGGTTTTACTTTTAAGTTTCATGTTCTTAACGAATGACATAGCCAGCATATCAAGGAACATTTTATCCTTATCAGTAAGCATAGGCTTTACGAGTGCCTGCTTTTCAGGTACTGATTTAAGGGGTAATATTCTTTGCGGAGCTGCCTTTATTTTCTATAGTTCACATAGTTATTGATGTGGCGGCATTCTGGAGGAGTGAAAGGAAGCCCAAGCCAGTAGAAAAATGCCTTTTCTGATTCCCAAACCGGTGGAAGTGTAGGATGATCGGTAGTGCATCTCCAGATTGGTTTTCCATCTGTACCGTTTTTTGGAGCACATTCAGATATCTTCCGAAGGCCATTTTCAGTACCGCACCATCCTTTCATTTTCCAACTGGCAGCAATAACATTGTGGACATAGTCAGAATTCCCCGTTCTGATCACCAGCTGCCGGAAATAATCAGCAGGCTGAGGCATAAAGAGATCTATTGGCATCCCGTTTTTCAGGATGATTTTCATGTACCGGCCGCTTACCTGGCCTTTTTCAACAGAAGCAGAAATGCTGTCCAGGGCCAGTTCAAAATCATCTGATACCTGCCATTTACCCTCATCAAATAACAGGGCTGGATTCTTTACGAATATCTTTTTAGGCTGGCAGACAATTTCCAGATCCTTTACCTCATAGGCCTGCCGGCGGACAGATCCGGCAACATCTATACGGTCGCAGTGGGGTGCCAGATGCTGGATGACAGTAGCGGCGGTGGTAAGGGCTGAGGAAAGTGTATACATGGCTTATGGTTTTATTACTGTTACAGAATTGATGTTGTTATGAAGATGGAGTCCGTTTTTGTCTAAACAGGCATCCGCCTTTTCCTGCCAGTAGTTCTTTTTTTCCCTGGCATAATATCCTCCATGCTCATTCCAGTACTTGGTATAAAAGCGGAGATTATGGAGGATATGGGCCATTTCCTCAAACCTATTTTTCAGGTCGTTTTCTGACTCCATTTCGATCGTTTTATTCATTTTTTAAAATTTCGAACGTTAAACAAAACCGGTAGTTTTTCTATCAAAAAATCACAATCCCGGAGTAAAATGCTGTGCCTATGTGCCTACTGTGCCTACGTTGTCCTACATGTGCCTACAAAAAAGGGGGGTGTGCCTACAGTTTTTTAATGATATATAATTGAATTTCAACTATTTATTTTTTTAGGCACATGTAGTTACGATTTTAGACCTTTTTGAACGACACCATGTTTTTTGAGAGAGTGTTTAATTTTGTTTAAAATGGCAACTCACCACTAGTCTCATCATTTCCGGCCGGCATCGGAGTTAAAAAATTACCATTTACGTGGCTTTCAAAGTCACTCATGCCCGGGGGCTCTCTTTCTATATCCAGACCCAGTTCATCGTATAGAAAAACATAGGAACTGGTATGAATAGCCTCCTCCCTGCGGGTAACCTCAGGCCGCTGGATTGGAGCCACTCCTGCAAAGCCTGGAGTGGTGACATTCTCCGTTTTTACAATAAATCGCTTAAACCTTGATTGCTTACTGGATCCTATGAAATACTTCCGGCTGCTGAAATAGTGCTCAAGGTTTTCCATAGTCATTCCTTCCTTACCAGTCCGGCTGCGGTAAGCCTGCTGGTAGTGCTTGTGCACATTATTCATCCGGATATAAATGACTTTTGTAGGATTAGGAAACTGCATTAAAAATTCTTCCTTCCTGTTTTTACGGATCCGGATTTCAGTAACCGTATCAATCTTGTAATCCCAGCCATCTACAATACTGCCCAGATCAACCAGGAAGCTGAGTGTATTCCAGAATTCGCTGAGGGTGTCACTGGATCTAACAAACCGGCTCCAATGCATGGCCCTGTCACGGCAGTATTTTTCAAATTCGGAGTTACTAATTGGGAGTTTCATAAACTGGCTGATGACCTGCCATCCGGTAAACAGGTGGCACCAGTTTGACATGATCCGGATATTACCCTGCTCACCCAGAGCAGTATTGAGTCTCCAGTTTTGCAGATTAAGATTAAACTTATCCCTGTACTGCTCTTTAAAAACCGGACGTAAATTGACGATCTCAATAAGGAGGCTGGAAAGCCCGGCATCTTCCACCCGCTTGAGTTTATCATACTCCTTTGTATCATCATCTGTAAATTCCTTTTCATTGAAGCCCTCAATAATTGACCTGGTAACAATTGAATTATCATCCATTGTACACAGGTACTGGCCTATCAGGATCAGGGTACTGCGGATCTTCATGATCTCTGTCCGGTTCTTTGTACCTACCACCCCGCGCTGCCGGCTTTCACCATCAAAAGCGCCTTTTATAGATTGGAACCATTCAGGCTTAATGATCTTTTCATCAAATTCATTCAGGAAAGATGGGCAATTTATAAACCGCTGCAGGTAGGCAAAGAATGCATAGTCCGTCCCTGAATTAAGGTTGAATGCAGCCCGGTTGAAAAAGAATAAAGCATTAAGGCTTTCCGCCCATTTACTCTTACCGGAAGAGCGTTCTCCAAATCCGTACAGGTGAGGGCAGTTATTATCAATATCGAAAACAAGATCCCGGAAAATGGTGAGTATTGCAAAGGCCACGGCAACCGGGCCTTTCTCAGCGTATACGCGCGTCATCATATCCGCCCACTGTGAGAAACTGATATTGGAAGGTTTGTATACCAGGGCCCGGTCATTCTCATAAGGATCATCACCTGTACTCTGTAGTTCCTTGTAAGCTGCTGAACTGGCCGGTACCAAAAAGTTTGTTTCCGTCTTTTCGGAGATATGCTTATAAACACCCCACTCATCCAGTTCCTGAAGGCCTGCCCCTGGTACGAATATCTTATCAACAAAGGCAAAAAATCCGGGAGCCTGCCAGCCAAGGAATTTGACCTCAATACATTTAGGGAAGTTGCCCAGCAGGTGAGTGGCTATCCGGAGCATTTGTGGCTTACTCCCATAAATGATAAAAGGGCCTTCACAAACTACATACTGCTGCAGGAGGTCAATACTAACAAGGGCTTTACTCTCGATATCCAAAACGGCTTTTCGGCGGCCATTGTCAATCTGGATCAGGTGGCGGCTTTCCTTCCCGGCATATACGTGGAAAATAGGGTTGATCAGGAAATTTGTAATCTCCACCTGGCCACCGCTGCTGAAGGAATAATAGCCAGTCCTGTTTTTATTGTTTACAGAGCAGTATCCGTTTTTTAAAAACTCCTCTTTATCCATCCATTTAGGAAGTTTATCCAGCTCAGTTTCCCCGTCATCTTCATCCTCTTCCTTACTTTCAACCAGGGCATTGAGTTGCTTTTGGAGGTCGGATTTTTGCCACTTGTATTTTTTAATAATGGAGTCAAAGTAGTTGCCCCGGATAATTGCATTGGGGATCATCAGCAGGAGGTCAAGTACCTGCTCTTTTATTTTCCCCAGTTTAAACTGATCATCCGTAACATCGGTAAGCAGGTCGGTGATATGCCAGAAAATAGCATCCTGCTTTTTTATTTCTGACAGGTCACAATCCTTTACCAGGTATGAATCGGGATCCTGCCCGTCAGGCAGCTCAATTATTTCACACTTAAACCCGGCTTTCAGTAGTATGTGAAGATCCCTGATAGCGGCCTTTTTACCTGCGGCATCACCGTCTCTCATTATCACCGCATGGCTGGTGTATTTCCGGAGGATGGCAGCCTGTACCGCAGTAAGCGCCGTGCCACAGGTGCCAACGGAATTAGTATGGTTGCATAGGTGCATTGAAGTAACATCAAAGTATCCTTCCACCAGGTAGGCAAACCCAGCCTGCTCAATAGCCTTCCCGGACTTATCCAGTCCAAAAAGGGTTTGGCTTTTGTCATAAAAATCACTCTGCGGCGGATTGATGTACTTAGGGAAATTCTTTTGGGCATCGGCCGGATCGATCTCAAAGAACCGGCCGCCAAGGCCAATGTATTGCCCGTACTTATTGGTGATCGGGATAATGATCCGGCTGCGGTATCCATCGTAATTCCGGTCATCTTTACTGCGGCGGATAATGCCCAGCTGGCTGGCAATGGGGTACCAGTTGCGGTTGATGATATCAGAGGATATATGCTGCCAGTCATCTGTGGCCCAACCAAGCTGCCATTCAATAATCAAATCCCGGTCAATATTGCGGTCAGTCAGGTATTTTGATACGGGGTGATCAGCTGGCAGATTTAGAAGGTTATCTTTATAACGGGCAACTGTATACCTAAGAATATCCTGGGCTGTATCTTTTGCCGCTTTCTGCTGCTCAAATTTCTCTTTATCCGGGACTTCCTCATACTCCAGTGGAATTCCGCAAAGCTCAGCCACCCTGGTAACCGCTTCAATAAACCCGAGTTTATCCTGCTTCATTACAAAGCTGATCTGATCTCCCGACTCACCGCAGCCAAAGCACTTATAAATCCCCTTCGCCTCGGTTACTTTAAACGAGGGAGTTTTTTCATTATGGAATGGGCAGCAGGCTTTTCCGTTCCGGTCAAGCTTAATGTAATGAGACAATACCTGAGTTATGGAGACGTCGCGGACCTGCTGTATGGATTTTTCAGAAAGCATGGGAGTAGGCTAGAGGGATAACAAATTAGTTTGTAAGGAACAGTGGTGTTGGCAGGTGCCAGTGCTAACTACAGCTCAATAGAAATCTTCAGGCTAAGAAATTTATTTACCGCATTGGTATACTTCTCTTTGAAATCATCACTATAGAAGCAGTAATACTCTTTACCATCCCGCTCTTCTTTTACCGGCTGTCCATCCCGATCAAATTTCACGTACTTCGTAACGAACTCATCCAGTCTGCTTTGAAGCACTTTTAAGGCCATAGTATTAACTGCAAAAAATTTATCAATTTTTGTTTTGTTGAAATAGTAAAATGCAGCAGATTTTTTTTGTTGGAAGAGGATATCATCACGGAGAGCCAGCAACTGGCCATAGGTTACTTGAGTTTTTGACATTTGATTTTATTTAAGGATGGCAACAATAATGTGAATGAGGAAATAGAGGAATGCCGCGGCAATGAATAGTTTGGTTTTCATAATATTGGTTTAGATAACAGTTAAAGGTTTTCTTCTAAACTCAAGCAGCTCATCTAATAACTCAGGATCGTTCATCTGGATATAAGGAGTTTCAACATTCTTTGCCTTGGATTGGCGCTCTGCTTTATCTGCCCATCTTTTAAATAAAATCCAAAAGGCGGCCACAATTAACAAGCTCCATAAAAAAGCAAAGGAGGTGATGAAAGCGATCAGCTTAACTGTATTCATAATAGTTGATTTAGGCATGAGTAGATTTCCCGATTTCAGCCAACTTAAAATCATCGGTATCTCTGACAGAGTAAGTTTTTTCGGTATCCGTTATTCTTACTAATCCTGAAAATTTTTGATACTCCAAAGCGAGCAAAAGCCGTTTTAGATCTTCAACTGAGATAGTGATACTGTCAAACTTTGGCATACCGATTATTTTAAGGTTTCAATAATTTTTGAGGCAGCGCTTTTATCCTCGGCAATCAATTTCTCCAGTTCCTCATTTATTCGAATTAGCTCAGCCAGATTGGCCTTTTCTGCATTCTCAAGATTCAGGTGTTTATATAGGTTTTGCCTGGAATATCCAAGCCTGGCAGATAGCCTGGACATGTATCCGCGTGACATTTTACTGCGGATAGCAGTGATAACTTTAACTGTTTGTTGATATTTCTCATTGATTGTCATAGGAAATCTCCGATCCGGAGCTATTGCAAGAGTTTACATTTTAGTTTACCTTTTAGTTGTCTTATTAGTTGTCATATCGGTTGACACTTCAAAAGTATTTGCTTTTGGCATAAAAAAGAACACCAAAAGCAAGATTTATAAAAAATTCAAAAAAATGGCAAAAAAAGAAACAAACCTCAGCGTTAAGCTTGATTTATTGATTGAAAGAATAAAAAAAGTAACTGGACTTGATATTTCTCAAATTGAAGAAAAGCTTGGTTATGCAAAAGGCAGGATAGGTCAGGCAAAAAGCAAAGGTCAGGTGACTGAAAAATTTTTGAATTATATACAGAATTCCTTCACCCTTGAGTTATACCAGGGTGAGCGCGGTAACGTAAATGAACCAATGGTAAATTATGGAGCAAAAGGAGAATCCTTCATGCAGATGCAGGCAATTTTGAATCTTACAAACTCGAATAAAGTACTGGCAGAATCACAGAAAGTCATGGCCACTATACACAGTGACCTAGTAGAACTGGTAAAAAAATCTGAGTGTGCCGCTGAAGGAAGCCCTGTAACCGATCTCGCCAAATTTTCAGATCTTCTGGAAGTAATAGCAGATGTGGCTTCCGGGAAACGCTACAAGTCAAAACAGGAGGCTCTCGCAGAATTAAACAAGTACGTTGCCGTTGCTTCTCAGAAAAAGAAGTAAGCGGGCATTCAAAATAATTTGGGCAAATACTACAGGAGAACTCTGTACTAGTCATAAATAAGGTTTGTGGTGGATATTCAAATTATCAAGAAATGATAATTTATTTGGATGCAGAAGATTTAAAAAAAACATAAAAAGCTGATTTATTGACATATATCAATGTCTTTTTTTAAATCAATTTTAAAATCTAAACAAAAATTACGCAGTTTCCTGTCCGACGGGCCGCCGGATGTATTGATTTTCATAGAAATATGACAAGCCGGCAGGGCAGGTGTTCAATTGATCACCTAACTGCCACCCTGCCAGATGAGTTCACAATCTTAATTCGTTTAAGTTTAAGTACGGCATGGTTGATCATGTCAAAGGTATCAGAGAAGTGAGTAGTCTCTGATTGATTGAGTGCGGTCTGCTTCTCATCCTTCTTTTCCTTTTGTGTCTTATCGTTCTTGGTAGTAGCACCAGCACCGGTGATGCTAATGATAAGCTTTGTGCACTTACGGTTTATCCTGATGGGCATCAGGTCATCATTAGTCTCGGTCAGCCACTCCCTGGTATCCTGGTATTTCATGTAGTGCTCAGGCGCTTCAGCAGTATAGATCTGCACTACCTTCCACTTATTCTTACGAAGTATTTTCTCAACCATTACAAAATACTGATCAGCATTGACACGCTTACCAGTAGCAGTCTGGTCAAAGATGTAGTAAACCTTCTTATTGCCATGGCCCTTGTATGTATCGCAGAATAGCTGCACTGCCTCCTGTAGTCCTCCCTCTACAGACTGCAGCCTCTCCTCCTCACTGAGCCCCTCCAGGTCAAGGTCAGGCATGGCATACAGGTTATTGATATAGTTGAGTGAGATCCGATCCTCACCGGGTAGCTTACCTATCTGGCATACAGGTATAGGGGCAATGCTGTGTTGATAATCGGGCGCAAAAAGGAAAGGCTTTTCCGGGTCCGTATCGCTATCATCATCCAGTTCGTATGTATGAATATCGGGGTCAAAGTCCGGGTAAAAGCTTTCGCCAGGCCTGACAGGATCTTCGTTCTCAAACATGATGGAAAACTCAGATGTTTTACTATTGCGGCGTTTATCATTCAGCCAGCTCTGGCCATGGGCGTAAAGCACATCATAGGCACTCACCTCAGCCACATACACCATATTTTTCCTCAATTTGGCAAGCCTTGTTTCAATGTCCAGAATATCTCTCCTCATAACCTGCCTCCGGTTTTCTCCTGCATCCT
>JAKQKY010000029.1 GCA_029560415.1 Bacteroidota bacterium
TGCATGTCCTGGCCTGGGAACTTCCCGGGCTTTTTCATAATCAGAACTGCGGGTATTCTTATTTTCAAATAAGATACATATCGGGGCACCGGTCGTTTTTCCGTTGAAAATCCCGGAAATAAAAACAGGTTTATCTTCTTCGGTTCGGGGTGTTGTACCGGCTCTTATTCCTCCTTTCCTTCTTTCTATATCTGCTAAAAAATCTTCAGTCTCAACCTCTATGCCAGCAGGATAACCATCGATATTGATTCCCACAAATGGGCCGTGTGATTCGCCGAAAATGTGAATCCTGAACAATCTCCCAAAACTATTCATTGCAATCAGTTTAGTTGAACAAAGATACAGATGCTCCCAGCATTTGTAAGTCGCTATAAAAAGAGGGATATGATTTATTTACTGCTTCTGCATGGTCGATCTCTACCGGCCCTTTAGCCGATAATGCAGCAATGGCTGCTGCCATAGCTATACGATGATCATGATGTGAATCGACCTTTGCTGCCTGAATCATTCCGCCGGTAATATGCATGTCATCTCCTTTAAGGTGAATGGAAATGCCCATGCCTTCAAATACCTTTTTCAGGGTTTGAGCCCGGTCACTTTCCTTGCCTGCCAGCCTCGATATGCCTTTTATAACAGATACGCCTGTGCAATGAGCAGCCAATGCTACCAACGGAGGAAAAAGGTCGGGACTATCGGTTGCATCGAATTGAAAGGGCTTTAACGGTTGCGGACAAACGACTGTATACCCACTGTGTTTGTTTTCTATCGTAGCTCTACAGCTTTTCAGCACATTCAATATGGCTTTATCAGCCTGGGCTGAATGCGGATCTAAACCAGTTATTGTTAACGGTCCTGCCAATAACCCTGCCACCAACAGGAATGCCGCATTGCTCCAGTCGCCTTCAATGTTTACTTCAATGGTTTCCTTTCTTTGTGTTGCAGGATTGATCGTAAAAATCCGGTGATCTTCATGATGAACCTCGTAACCAAAAAGGCTCAGCATCGATAAACTCATGTTGATATAAGGTTTGCTCACCAGGTTATCAACGGTAATGGTTACCTGCTTTTTTGCAGCCTTCGCCATGGCAAACAGCAAACCGGTGAGGTATTGCGAACTTTGAGATCCATCGATCCGGATATCAGTGGGAACCATCGGCCCGTGAATAATTGCAGGCAGGTAGCCATTGTTCAAACTGCATTGAACGCCCAATAAAGGAAAAACTTCTTTAAGGAAATGCATGGGTCTTTCCATGAGGCTGCCCATGCCATTGATCACCACTTCCTCCCTGCTTAAGGCAGCAATAGCCGAAAACATGCGAAATGACAACCCGCTTTCTCCGCAATCAACCTTGCCACTTGGATTAATCATTCCAGTACTGTGAATATTCAATTGACCGTTCTTGCTGCTAACGGTGGCGCCCAGTTGCTGAATGATGGATATTGCTGCCAGGTCATCCTGGCTGGCACCGGGATTGGATATCACCGTTTCACCAGTATGCAGCAAGGCCAGCGCACAGGCTCTTTGCATCATGCTTTTACTGGCAGGTGCCGGTATCATTCCCTTAATAACAGAAGGATGAATAACGGCAATCATTATAAAATGGATTTTATGTTTTCATGCAGGAACGAAAGGGCTACAGGTTTGGTGCGTGCTTCGCCGATCTTATTCAGCATCACGAACTGCATTTGATCATCGGCTCTTTTTTTATCAAGTTTCATCACTTCAAAAACTTTTTCATGATCCGTTTCGATATCTACCGGTAAATGATAACGCGACAACAGGCGAACCACTTTCTGTGCATCTTCAAAGTGGAGATTATTAAGTTTTTCCGACAAATTACATGCGGCAACCATGCCAATGCTCACGGCATGTCCATGAGGAATTTCATGTAAGTTTTCGATGGCATGGCCGAAGGTATGTCCAAAATTGAGCAACTTTCGATCGCCATCTTCAAACTCATCGCTGGTAACAATGCCCATTTTTATTTCTACATTCTGTTCAATCAAAGATGCGATCAGTGTTGTATCAGCCTGAATGTCGTGCAAGGAATATCGCTCCAATACCCGGAATAACAAAGCATCTTTAATGCAGGCATGTTTGATAATTTCAGCAAAACCATTGATCCATTCCTTTACCGGTAAGGTTTCGAGAAAACGATAATCGTATAAGATAAATTCGGGTTGGTAGATGGTACCAACCATATTTTTATAAACACCCAGGTCGATGCCATTTTTCCCCCCAATGGCTGCATCTACCATACCGAGTATAGTGGTAGGTACGAGCGCCAGTTTAACGCCACGTTTATAAATGCTGGCCACATACCCGGCCATATCACTCACCACGCCACCCCCGACGCCAACAATAAAACACTGTTTATCCATTTCAAGATCGATCAGCCTTTCAATGATCCGATCAACGATCTGCTGGTTCTTATGCTCCTCACCCGGGGTCATCTTTATAACACGGAACCCACTGAATTTTTCCAGGTGCAGATCATATACATGATCATCGGTGATGATCACACATTTGTCTTTTTTACAAAGGGTTTCCAGCAATTCAAAGCCTGCATCAAAATAGCAAGTGACCTTTTTCCTGGAAAATTGATATTCGGCTTGTCGCATAAAAGATTTTAAATATGAAGATGCTAATCGTTCATGATCCTATTCTGGTGATTGATGCTTTCCAAATGTACAGCATCGAAGTATCGGGTTATAAATTCTTTACTGAGACCCAGTTGCAGGCCTTTGTTAAAGGCTCTTTCCAGTATATCGTTCCATCGGCTGGTTTGCAATATTGTAATATTGTTTTCCTTTTTATAGAGACCGATCTTATCGGCCAGTTTCATGCGTTGCCCGATGAGGGTGAGTAGCTCGTCATCTACCTGGTTAATTTGTTCCCTGAGTTGATTCAAGGCATTTAGGAAGGCAGGCTCTGACGTTTTTTCTGTGCGCCAAACCAGGTTCGATATCATTTCTCCAAGACGTTGGGGCGTCACTTGTTGTTTGGAATCACTCCAGGCCTGGTCGGGGTTAATATGACTTTCTATCATCAAGCCACCAAAATCAAGGTCAATACTAATCTGGGCTGTTTCCTGCAGCATATGCCGGTTGCCGCATATATGGGAAGGGTCGCAAATGAGCAACATACCCGGGTAGCGTCGTTTCATTTCAATGGGCAGGTGCCACATGGGTGCGTTGCGGTAATCGGTATTTCCATAGGAGGAAAATCCACGATGGATCATGCCGATGTCTTTTACCCCGGCTTTCTGTAATCGCTCTAAGGCACCACTCCATAATTCCAGGTCGGGGTTAATGGGATTTTTTACCAACACAGGAATATCGGTTCCCCGAAGTGCATCTGCCAATTCCTGCACACTGAAGGGATTCACGGTGGTTCGGGCACCGATCCATAATACATCAACATCGTATTGAAGTGCTTCTTCTACATGACGTGCAGTTGCTACTTCAACAGTTATAGGTAAGCCGGTAATTTGTCTGGCTTTTTTTATCCAGGAAAGTCCGATACTTCCTACTCCTTCAAACATGCCGGGTTTGGTTCGGGGTTTCCAGATGCCGGCCCGGAGCATATCTACCTGGTTGGTAGCTGCCAGTTGCCTGGCGGTTTCCAATACCTGCTCTTCTGTTTCAGCGCTGCAAGGTCCGCTGATAATCAATGGCCGCTTCTTCCAAACTTTTTCAATAGTATCCTTCATGTTGGATCAATTACTTCGGTAAAATTAATTGAAGTTGACCGCTTTATCTTAAATAAAAAATGCCTTAAGATGGGTGAATGTAATGCTGATGTTTACATTCTTTTTACAAAAAGCATTACGGTTTTATTGTTTATTATTTATGGTTTATTGTTCATTATTCAACCAAAAAAAATATAACTTAAACTATGTTTTATATTTGATTTTAAATATTTTATGAAGTTTATTGAATTATTTTGTTTAGATACGATTAGTACCCCAACAATAGTTCTCTTTTTAAGTAGACAGATGTTTCCAGGTTTCGAAATCCATTTCAAACCTGGTCTCATTTCCATATTTTCCCGACTCCTTCCAGCCTTGCAACCGGTAAAATTTGTCAGCCCGGGTTCCGGGGGAAGTACTGAGCCAGATCGTTTGATCTGTTTGTTTGAAGTACCAATCGATCATGATACGATGCAATGTTTTTCCAATGCCCATTTGATCAAATCCCGGCTGTACGAATAATGCCCACACATTATTAGCCACCAGATCCGCATATGCAAAGCCCACAATCCGATCTTCTTTTTCACAAACCCATGCTTTCCCCCTTGTGGTCATGTAAGTTGCACAGTCATCATTACTCACCAATGCAGGATCGGACAAAGTATTTTCTGTTACACTGTTTCTGACCCGTTGTATTTGAGGAATGTCGGCCAGGGATGCTTCTCTGAAAATCATATTCAACGTTATTTAAAAAATCAAATGAAAGGTTTGCAGATCCGCAAAGTAATATATAAGGTAAAATATTTTGAATAAAAAGGGGCTAAACTCAACATAAAAAAGCCATTTCGGAGATCCGAAATGGCTTATACGATTGCTTGCCGTTGTAAAATTTTCAGAACAAATGGTCAGCAAGTAACCCTTTGCCTGTAAGAAACATTAAATTATTTCTTAATAGTGTCAGTTGTAACAGTAGTTTTAACTGTAGAATCAGTTACTACTTTTACAGTATCAGCTGTTACTGGAGCAGCTGGAGTGATAACAGTAGTTGTGTCAGTAGTAGTGGTTTCTTCTACTTTTTTTTCTCCTTCGTTGCAAGCTGTGAAAGATGCAGCGATGATGGCAATTGCTAAGAACTTTTTCATTTGTGTTGTTTGTTTGATTAAAATTATAATTTGTTATTAATACCCGGATTAAAAAAAGGTAACCCTTCTTTTTAAAAAATATTATTTTCGCTTAAATGGGTTACAAATAACCAAAAACCGTATTAATAAGAGATCAGTGAATACATCAGAACCGGAAAAATTTTTACTGGACGGGTTAGCGAAAGAAGACAAGCAAGCTATTGAAAGAATCTACCGGGATAATTACCAGATGGTTCAGTCATTCATCCTCCATAACAATGGAACCATGGATGACGCAGCGGATATCTTCCAGGAAGCCATGATCGTGTTGTTTGAAAAGTCAAAAACACCTGGATTTGAACTGAATTGCCAGATAAAAACCTATATCTACTCTGTTTGCCGGAGACTTTGGCTTAAAAAACTGCAGCAAATGCAGCGTTTTGGCAGACAAACAGATGATATGGAACAGGTGATTCCCGTAGAAGAAGACCTGGAAATACATGAAAAAAGACAACTCGACTTCTCTATCATGGAAAATGCCATGGCCAAGATCGGGGAACCATGTAAAAGTTTACTGGACGCCTATTATATCCAGAAAAAACAAATGCAACAAATAGCAACAGAATTTGGATATACCAATGCCGATAATGCAAAAACCCAGAAATACAAATGCCTTGTGAGATTGAAGAAACTGTTTTTTGCACAATATAAAACGATACAATAATTATGGATGACATTTTACTCATAGACGCCGCAGAAAGATATGTGAAGGGCGAAATGACTCCGCAGGAAAGAACCTATTTCGAAGAAATCAGGAAAAATAACCCGGAGCTTGACCAACTCGTTGTTGAGCACATCTTCTTTTTGAATGAACTCGATTCATTCAGCCATACCCGCAATTTCAAACATGCACTGCAGGAAACCGAAGCCAAACTGATTGGTGAAGGCTTTATTTCAAAAGCACCTTTGACCGGTAAAGCCAAGATCATATACTTATGGAATCGTTCTAAGCGTACTATCGCAGTTGCAGCTTCCATAGCTGGAATCGTTTCAATCTTTATCGCCAGCATGATCTCTGCCTTTAATAACAGCAAGGCTCCCAATACCAAATTACTCGTGGCTGAACTAAATGAACAAAGAGCTAAGACCAGGCAGATCGAAAAAAAGGTAAACCAGCTCGCCGCAGCTTCCAATACGCCCCTAGTGGTTGAAAAACCAAGGGTAGACGCTAAATTCAGGGCTACCGGCTTTTTAATTGATGCGGCCAATAATTTTATTGTTACCAATGCCCACGTTATCAAAGAAGCAAGACACCAACTTATTGTTGAAAATATAAAGGGCGACCAGTTTAAAGCTGAAGCAGTGTATGTGAATGTAGAAAACGACCTGGCCATCCTGAAGATTACCGACAATGATTTCAAAAAACTAGCTCCTTTACCCTACAGCATCCGTAAAACGAATGCTGAATTGGGCGAACAGATCTTTATGTTGGGTTACCCCAAGCAGGAAATTGTATATGGCGAAGGATATGTGAGTGCAAAAAATGGCTACCAGCTTGATACCATTTATTGCCAGCTTAGCACATCAGCCAATGAAGGCAATAGCGGTTCCCCGGTGATCAACAAAAGTGGCGAACTGGTAGGTATCATCACCAGCATGGAAACGAATGCTGAAGGTGTGGTGTTTGCGATCAAATCGCCCAATATTTACAAGGCAGTGGATGAAGTGAAAAAGATCAAGGATTACGAAAATATTAAAATCCTGTCTACTCCATCATTAAAAGGAGCCGACCGTGTAAGCCAGATCAAGAAGGTGCAGGACTATGTTTTTATGATTAAAGGAAATTAAGCAATAAGTGGATATAAGAAACTGGCAGTCAATTGACTGCCAGTTTTATTTTGTCGAATATTTTAACCCCATAAAGAAGGCGGATAGACTTTTTGATTCACCAGGTCATCGATACTTTTCTTCACACCCGGTGCATCTTCCTTGTAGGTTACCCCAAACCATTGTGAGGATGTTGGGATCACTTTTACCACATGTCCGGGCTCCTTTATAAACTCATCTGCGATGATCGGGATAAAGAATTCCGATTTAAGATTGTGTTTATTAGCCGGGATGAATTGTTCAAACAATGTTTTCGTACGGGCAAACATCGAGGGATGAAAACACCAGAAATTCATCGATACACTTGAATTACAAGGCACTTCTATCTTCTGGTCATTTTCTTCATAAATAACTACATCGCCTGAACGGTAAATTTTTGTCCGCTCGTTAATGGAGACTAGATTGTTATTTGCATCAACCTGGCAAACGCCCCTGCTCACCGTACCATGTTCACTAAGTGTCTTATCAAGTTGATAACCGATCAATGCATAGGTGCTCTCGTTGCATTCATTCATTAGAAAGGCTGCCGCTTTTTCAAAGGCATCCCGTCCATAGTAGTCATCGGCATTGATCACGGCAAATGGCTCCTTCACCTGGTCGGCTGCACAGAGTACTGCATGACCTGTTCCCCAGGGTTTGGTACGATCGGCAGGGATATCACCCGGAGCCACATGGCTGGTCATTTCCTGGTAAACGTAATCAACGGCAATCTTACCTTCCAGTTTGGCGCCAAAGCCAGCTTTGAACTGGTCGGCAAAATCTTTGCGGATAATAAATACCACTTTTCCAAAACCTGCAGCGATCGCATCATAAATGGAATAATCCATGATCGTTTCTCCGGTTGGACCAAAGCCCTCGGTTTGTTTCATACTGCCATACCTGCTGGCCATGCCTGCTGCTAAAATTAAAAGTGTGGGCTTCGTCATCTGTATATTTGCTCTTTAATAAATGGTTTTTAAAGGACACAAAAATACTATAATCCAACAGTAAAAATGAAAAATGCTTTTTGAAGAACCGCATATTCATTGCACGTTAATTGAGAACGAAATTACACGGGCAAAAAAATGTACCCTGTTAGTAGCCCGGTTTGACGAGGTTCATCCGGTTGTTTCGGGTAATAAACTTTATAAACTTTATTATTTTTTACAGGAAGCCCTGGCTTCAAACCATAAAACCATCCTCACTTTCGGAGGGGCCTATTCCAATCACCTGGCTGCAACAGCATTTGCCTGCCGGCAGGCTGACTTGCGGAGTATTGGCATTGTAAGAGGTGAAAGACCTGCGGTATTGTCGCATACATTACAGCAATGCATAGAATATGGAATGGATCTACAATTTGTGAGTCGTGCCGAATATGCCATCATGAGTGATGGGGTAAATGTGAATAATCTGAAAGATATGTTTGGCGAATGCCTGGTTGTTCCCGAAGGCGGCTATCACCCGATCGGTGCAAAAGGAGCGTCGAGGATGATGCAGGCATTGAACATACCAACGGTGACCCATATCTGCACGGCGTTAGGTACAGCCACTACCCTTGCGGGATTGTTACTGGATAAAACACATTCAGCCGGGGTGATAGCTGTACCCGTTTTAAAAAACATGACAGATATCGAACAAAGGTTGCATTGCCTCGGCGCTTCAGCCGGCATCAACCGTTTGACCACCTGGGATGAGTATCACTTTGGCGGCTATGCGAAAAAAAACAGTGAACTCATCAGCTTCATGAATGCATTTTACACCGAACATCAGCTACCAACCGATTTTGTATATACCGGTAAGATGATGTATGCCGTATTGGACAAGTTAAAAGTCGGGTATTTCGAAGAGGGCAATACAATTTTATGTTTGCACACCGGCGGTTTACAAGGCAACCTTTCTCTTTCGCCGGGAACTTTAGTTTTTTAAACATTTAACATCGGGTTATATTTGCGCTCATAAACGGCAGTACCCGATCTGCCAGGTTCCATATATGAAGCACGCTGCCCGTCTCATTTTATTGTTTACCCTCATCTTTGCAGGAAACGTTTCTGCGCAGGAAGTGTTACCCAAACTCACGGTAAAGAATTTCAGCGGTAAGATCATTGTGAGCTGGCAAAATGAATATACCAAGCCGGTTTCCAACATCATCATACAGCGCTCTTATGATAGCCTGAAGAACTATACCAGCATCGGTTCGGTTCTGAATCCACAAAACAAGGAAAATGGTTACGCAGACGCAAATCCGCCCTACACTAAAATGTACTACCGCGTTTCGATCACTTTTGAAGGTGGTACCTATGTGATCAGTCCGCCGGTAAGGCCGATCAGGATCATCCCGGTTGTAGACAGTTCAAAAATCAATAACAGTAAATTCCCCTGGCAGGTAAGTG
>JAKQKY010000241.1 GCA_029560415.1 Bacteroidota bacterium
CTTTGTACACGTGAACAGATCGTTTTCATTTTTGATGAAGTGATGACAGGATTTCGACTTGCTGCAGGTGGTGCACAGGAAAAACTCGGCATTGATGCCGACCTGGTCACCTATGGAAAGGTGATTGGTGGCGGACTTCCGGTTGGCGCATTTGGCGGAAAGAAAGAGATCATGGAACACATTGCTCCATTGGGGAATGTTTACCAGGCGGGCACATTAAGCGGTAATCCCATTGCCATGATCGCAGGATTTACCTTGCTTAATGAATTAAAAGAAAACCCTTCGATATATACTGAATTGGAAGAGAAAACAAAATACCTGCAGGCCGGGCTGGATAAAGTGCTCAGTGCTTCCGGCATTCCTTATGTGATCAACCAGTTTGGTTCGATGATCAGCATTCATTTTAGTGAAAATGACGTTACAGATTTTGCATCAGCATCTGCAGCAAATATTCCTTTATTCAATAATTTATTTCACTACATGCTCGACCACGGCATATACCTTCCACCTTCTGCGTATGAAAGCTGGTTCCTGAATAACGCCTTGAGTTATGATGACCTGGATAAGACCATTGACGTGATGAAAAAATTCCTGGCCACTGTAGTGGAAGGATAGAAAGTAATTGAAAGATTCTAATAGAAAGAATGAAGCTTATTATGCAGGAACAGCGAAACTGTTTTTGATCTTACCGGTCAGGTCGGTTTCCATCATGCGACAGGCAATGTTGATCATATTCTTGAAAGCGGTGGCATGTGAAATACCATGACCAATGATAACGGGCTTGGATACCCCCAAAACCGGAACACCTCCATACGATTCAAAATTGAAACGTTCAAAATGCTCATCATTTATGTTGCGGCGTTTAACGATATCGTAAATGCTTTCTGCAAATTTTAAGACCACATTGCCGGTAAATCCTTCGCAAACCATTACATCGGCCTTATCCATCAACACATCCCGGCCTTCAATATTACCAATGAATTTTATTTGTTCATTTTCTTTCAGCATAGGGTAGGCGGCCTGTGCCAATAAATTGCCCTTTCCTTCTTCTTCACCAAGGTTTACAAGTCCAACCCTTGGATTTTCAATTTTGAGGATATGTTCTG
>JAKQKY010000251.1 GCA_029560415.1 Bacteroidota bacterium
CTTGAAACAGTTACCACTGTTCCCGTACCACCTGTTGTTGTCAATGCATTGGATGTACTTCCTGCAAATGTTAGCGTACCGGAAATATCCCCTGTCATACCTGTGCCGGTTGCGAAAACAATTGCGGCAGCCTGGGTTGCACTGTTCAATATTAATGAGCTTCCTGCTGGGATACTTAATTCGTCGCCTACTGAACCGGTAAGAGTTATTGTTCTTGTGGTAGCAGTGGCTGATGTGATGGTAACTGCTGTACTATTGGTTATTTGTAACGCTCCTATAGAATTAGCTGCAGCTAAAGTAATCGTAATTCCACCGGGAGTATTGGCAGTGCCGATACCATCAATAATTAAGATATCTGTTGTAGCAGGAGCAGTACGTGTGGTGCCCCCACCTGCAGGGTTGGTATTCCAGCTTGCAGCAGTAGTAAGATCACTTCCCGTTGCATTACCCACATAATAATATGTAGTTGCGGGAGGGGTTGCCTGGCTTCCAGTTAATCCAGCAGATAATTGAGCTTCGTTAAAGGCTTGTATCCTATAGAAATATGTAATTCCCGGAGTTAACCCTGACTGGACACTTGAAAATGCTCCTCCGGTTCCAGCCACACTTGAAGAAATAACATTTGATGTTACTACTCCTTGGGTAAAACCTGCATCTGTTGCCCTGGTAACTGTCCATCCGGCTTCTGTAGTGGAGTTATCAACCCAATTTAGTGTTGTAGTTGTTCCAGTTATAGCTGTATAAGTTAATGTTATAGGATCTGCCGGAGCCGCAACTGGGGGCGTGAAGGTATACACCCAACGGGTAGAATTAGTACTTGAAAACAAGTTAGTAATATTTCCAGAAGCAATGGAGTTTGCTACTGCAGAGGTCGCAAGCGTAAATGTTGGGGTTGCACCAATAGTGATATAACCCGCTGTAGTGATAGTATTACTTGAAGATAAATAAATTGACCTGGTGGTTGCTGCATTCGCAGACATTGCACCATATACATAGTCTATCCGTCCTGAACCTTCATACAACCAAACCTGCATATTTGCGCCGGCTGGTGCTGTACTGCTAAATGGAATATTAAAATTTTTCCATTGAATTTTCAATATCCTGTTAGGCGAACTTCCGGTAACTACATAACTTATTGGATCGGTGTCGCCAGCCAACCCCGAAGAATTATCCCCGGCAAAAGGAGCTATTAAAGCAGCGGATGCAGTGAAAGAAACATTAGACCCAACCGCAGTACTACCTAATCTCATTTGTCCATTAGAATTGGCAGAGAACTGAGTATATGCCTGCCCCATAAAAATAAAGCTAAACCCACCAGGCATAGTGATAACCCCGGAAGCATTATCATCGTTATAGCCGGCAGTAATAGCGCCACTTCCTGCAAGGGATGTTGCTCCTGTCATTGCATCCAAAGCACCTGTCTGACTAAAGCTAAACGCATAGTTACCCAAATTCTGGGCGATTGAAGATGACGATGTAATAATAGCCGACAAAGCCATAAAAACTATTATCATCCATTTTTTAAAGCCGTTTTGTTTGATTTTGGAATGTGTAAACGTTTGCATCTGCGACAAATTTGGTTTGGTGAATTCTGGTTTCAATTCATTTTGTATAGCGAAGGATAAATTGCTGTTTCCGTACCGTTGTCGGGAAGGTGGCATCCCAGTTTTTCCTGTAGCACTGGCCCATGAAAAGGCATTTTTCACAACCGAAAGGAGAGCGTAAAGTTGACTCATAACCAAGTTTAGTTAAGTAAAAAAAAATACAGAATGCTTCCTAAGAAGCAGGCTGCTGCTACATTTTATTAAAAGGGAATTGTCAGTTAGCTTTCGGTCGGGATGGAGATCAGGATAGTTTTGGCTTCAATAATCTAAAAAACTACAGGCGAATATAAAGGTATTCATCAAAGTAAAAAATTTTAACAAGATTTTTTTTTAGTAATTCTACGGCTTTGTGACCGGGCTTACAAAGAAACTGCCCGGCAAAAGCCGGGCAGTTAAAAACAAATATTTTAAAAGTACACTACTGAGGTAATAGAACCTGGTCGATCTTATGGAGTACGCCATTAATGTGATGACTATCAGCGGAAGTAATATTGGATGCCGTAGCATTTGCAGCACCTTTTACTGTAGCCCCTGTTACAACAGATATACCTGGCAACGGGCTTGCAAAACTGGCCTGTACTGTAACGCCTGGGTGTACTGACACGGCAGAATTAAGCAGAGTCTTTACAGTAGTTGCGGTAGTGGGTAAGTTTACAGAGAATACCCTGAGCCCCGGAGGACCGTAAGTGCCACTCTGAGAAGCGATGATATGATAGGCTACAATACCTTTTGCCAAAGTTGGTGTAAGCACCGCAGCTAAACGTGCTCCGATATTGGTTCCTGGTGGAATGGGCGGCACATCAGGAATAGACGAAGGATTTGAAATAATGGTTGGCCCGAAAGCCCCCACCAAACCACCTGCCACTGCCTGAGCAGTTGCTAACGGGAAGCCCTGCCCTACCAATGCCTGTGTAATGGCACCGGTAACAAAGGCGCTCATGGCCGCATCGGTTGGTGCAAAAACGGTGAGATTAGCAGCAATCGATGACGGGTTAACTGCTATATTCAAGGCATCCTGCAGCCTTGCACCGGCTGCCACTCCGCTATCCGCACGGGCTATTGCAGCCCTCAGGTAACTCAGATCTGATTCTCCCTGGATCTTTGCCCACAAATCAGTAGATGGTGGCATTACGATCCTGAATACTTTATGCACTACCCCATTTACGGCTTCAATATCAGCAGCTGTAATAGGTACATTATTAACCCATGCTCCAACACCTGGTCTTACACTTGGATAAGAATTAAGTCTCAATAGAGGACTTACAGATGGTGCAGGATTGAGCAAAGTAGGATAATCAAAATTGGGAAACCTGTTTCCAATAGTTGCAGCCTTTACTACTTGTGGCAATACATGATATTGAATCAGCTGTGCTGCCTGTACCTGTGTTAACCCCGCAATATACATAGCCGGTGTTACACCAGGCGGGAGTATTGGGGTAAGCGATGCCGTTATTGCCACATCATCCGGGGCAAAAACCGTGAACCGGGCAGCAGTATTAGAGAGTGCAGGCATAAGACCAGCTTTTGTTACTGCAGCCTTTAATAAAGAAAAGCCTGGGTCATCCAGCAATTCAGCCAGTGTAGGGGAGGTTTGCTGTGAGGAAGGCAAAGGTGTGGGAGCCACTTCCAGCTTATTACAAGCTGAAAAAAATACCGCACCAGCCAGCAGCAACAGCAGGGAACTTTTAATGCTCAAAAATATTTTCATAAAATAATTTTTAATTGTTTTGTCAACAGGTTTAGAAAACGTTGTATCCGATGCTCATGTAATACAAGCCACCTACAATTGCATTACCCATACCATTGGTATAGTACTCATTCAGCAGGTTGTTGGCGCCGAATTTAAGCAGCATTTTTGAGGCAGGAATTTTCAAACTTACCTGCATGTCAAGGGTATGCACCTGGTTTACATCACCATTGGCAAAATCACTTTCATAGAAGAAAGCATCCTGCCACCTGTACATAACGCTGAAGCCCATGCGCTTTTTATATCCAAACCCTGTATTTGACAGGCTTGCATTGGCCCTGTAGTTAGGTGTGCTGAAGTAGGTTTTAAAGCCTGCCGGCACATCACTTAAATGATCTGATGAAAAGTTAACACCCACCTGGAAGTTTGCCGGCAGCCTGTAATCAGCACTGATACCAAATCCATAAGTTTTAACTTTTGAAGTGGTATTTACCGGTATAGAAAAAATACTGCCCAATGAAGCAGGAGATTTACCGGCCTGGAGGTCCGCCGCCAATTGTTGCTGGCTGCCACTGGTTGGCTGTATGATCAGGCTGCGGGTGATAAAGTTCTGATACTGTCCATAATAACCATACACATCCACCAGCAATTTGCCCTGCGATAACAGTCCTTTGTATCCCAGTTCAAAAGTGCTTACTGATTCAGGCTTAAATTCAATCGGCGTGTAAGCGTTTACACTTTCCAGGTAGTAAGTAGGCTTGGTACTGAAACCATAATAACTGTCAAAGAAATTATTGCCACCCACCAGTTTGGCATTTCCGCCTACATCCAGCCTGATCCACTGTTGCTGTGTGCTGGGGAAACGGTAAGCTGTTTGATAACTCACCCTCACATTATTGTTTTCCGCCACTTTTATCAACGCGGTGATCCTTGGTGTAAACCGGCCTTTAAAATTGGAGTTCTTATCATACCGGCCACTCACCGTTAGTTTTATCAAATCTCCAGCAAGCTTTTTGGTAGCCTGTACGTAAGCGCCATATTCGTTGATACCGATCTTACCGGCCGAATCTGCAAATAAAGTGCCTTCGCTGTTTAATAAATATCTTTTAAAATTGGCTCCCACCAGCACGTCTGCAAAAGAGCTTGTAACATGACTCAGGTTATACTGGCCTTCTACCTGGTACAGGTTGGTACGGTCTACAAATAAACCACCGCCTTTGCTAATGGGCACTGCACGGATAGAATCGAACACATGTTTAAATCTTTTTGAAGACGAACTGTACCTGTCTGCATCGGCTGTAGCCCTTGCTGCGGTATGTGCGGCTGCATCCGTAGCACCGGAAAGTCTTGCACCGAGATAGGTCTGAGCATACGCAGGTATCCATTTTTCGTATGGATTGATAAACCCGATCGCACGACCCATGGTGGCAGTGGCATTAAAGCTTTCGCCTGCATCTTCCTGGGTGGTATACGCTCTCAGCAACCAGTTCTTATTGTTGAATTCCAGTTTATACTGGCCCATTTTCAGATTTCTCAGGTTGTAGCGGTCACTGCCGGTGTACACTGTGTTACCGGTACCCCAGTAGCCCGAAATAGAGGCTTCCGTATTTTTGGAGATCTTGTAATGCATTGCACCTGATAATTTCAGGTTGATGGTGTTAGGACTCACTACTTCATCTTCATTATATCCTGTACGGGTTACATTGATCGGTCTTCCACCATTTAATGTATCCAGGAAATTCTTTAAAAAAGGCGCCTGCCCTGCTATGGTAGGGAAAGCCAGCTGACGCATGTCAAGTAATGTTTCATCTCCATATATATTAACACCATCATAAGCAGGATCTGTAGCCCTGTCACCGTCTTTTAAAAATCCATTGGTACCGGTACGGGCATAATTTCTTTTATCATAGCCCAGCCAGTCTTTGGCACGGATATACTCCACTCCTACTTTGAATGCAAACTTTTCGCTGGTTTTATACGCAAAACGCATGGTGGCATTGAGGTAATTCGAAGCCGGGCGAAAACGATGGCCGGTATTCATCACCCCTTCTTTTACCTGGAGCGATAAGCCCTGGTATTTGAAAGGGTTTTTACTGTTGATCAGAATAGTGCCGTTCATTCCACCCGGTCCATACAGGGCAGAAGAGGCCCCCGGCAGTAATTCCACATTGTCTACATCCAGTTCGTTGATACCAATAAAGCCACCAACAGAAAAGTTCAAACCAGGCGCCTGGTTATCCATTCCGTCAACGATCTGGTTTACCCTGGTATTACCACTACCGCTAAAACCACGGGTAGTAGGTGTTTTAAATGTGAGGGAGGAAGTAACCACATCCACTCCTTTCAGGCTTCCTATAATATCATAATAGGTTGCAGAGGGCGTGTTGCGGATAGCTGCTGCGCTGATACGCTCGATCGACACAGGCGATTCCAGTATTTTTTGGGAGGTTCTTGTGGCAGACACCACCACTTCCTGGCCAAGCACATTGCTTGGTTTGAAGCTTACCGCCACCGGGGCGCCGGCATCATTTACCGTAACTTCCTGGAGTTCGTATCCAACAGATGAAATAAGCAGGGTAACGGGCAGCTTGCTTACATTTAACCGGAAGTTGCCTTTGTCATCAGTAAAAGTACCTTCGCCGGTACCTTTAACCGTTACTGATACAGCCGCTACAGTTTCCTTGGTGGTGCTGTTTTCTACTTTACCAGAAATGGTTTGAGCCTGTACCGCAGCAGTAACAACAGTTACCAGCAGCAAAGCCAGCAGACAGCCTTTGAGTTTTCTCATATAGCAATGTTTAGTTAGAGGTTATTTCGGGGCAAAATAAGGAATGTTATTCCTCAGCAAAAATTTATTTGTAACCCGCCTGTTGAAATCTTACACCCTGCATTGTTTGCCGGTAATGCCGATGCTGTAATTTCGCCGCATGAAATCGTTCCAGTTTCCCCAACAAACCAATTTTTACAGCGGCAAGGTAAGGGATGTTTACAGCATTGCTGATAAATGGTTAGTCATGATCGCCAGCAACCGTATCTCCGCTTTTGATGTAATACTTCCAAAACCGGTACCTTATAAAGGACAGGTTTTAAACCAGATAGCTGCATACATGCTCAACGCCACCAAAGATATTTGTCCTAACTGGCTCATCAGCACACCCACTGCCAACAGCAGCATCGGTAAAAAATGTGATCCTTTTAAAGTAGAGATGGTGATCCGGGGTAACCTCACCGGGCATGCCTGGCGCACCTACAGCAGTGGCAAGAGATCGTTGTGCGGTGTAACCATGCCCGATGGCATGAAAGAGAATGACTTCTTCCTAACGCCTATCATTACCCCAACAACAAAAGCCAGTGCAGGTCATGACGAAGATATCAGTAAAGAAGAGATCATTCAACAGGGAATTGTAAGTGCTGAAGACTATGCGGTAATAGAAAATTACACCCGGCTGTTATTTGAAAGAGGAAAACAGCTGGCTGCCAAACAAGGACTGATACTGGTGGACACAAAATATGAATTTGGAAAAATTGGCGATACCATTTATTTGATGGATGAGATACACACACCGGATTCATCAAGATATTTTTATGCCGAAGGGTACGAAGAACGGCAGGCGAAAGGAGAAAGACAAAAACAACTGAGTAAGGAGTTTGTACGGGAATGGCTGATCGCCAATAATTTTATGGGAAAGGAAGGACAAACCGTACCGGAAATGACAGATGAATGGATTGCAGTTATCAGTAACCGTTATATAGAGCTGTATGAGCAGGTGATCGGGGAAAAATTTGTGCCGGTTAATTATACTGATGAGGAAATATTGAATACGATCAGCAATGCTTTGGCTGCACTCGAAAATTAAATTCACGATTTGTAATTCACCACTCTTTCAAGTTTACATATACAGGCCAAACCAATCAAGATCCATTTTCAGAGGTAACCGGGCGCAGCCTTGCAGGTATTTATCTTTTGATAACCGATGTTGCTGCGTCAAAACGACTTAATGCGAATAATTGTTTAAGTTTACCTGTTGGCGGTAACCGGATTCAATCTTCCTGAGTTATCGATGTATCAGTCAAGCCACTTTTAATGAAAAATTTAGTTTTATTTCCGGTTGTCATTCTACTGACCGCTCTTCAATCCTGCAATGAAAAAAATGCGGGGCCTTCCAAAGAGCTGATAAAAGAAATAAATCTTACAAGAGGTGAAATCATTTCGTGTGGTCCTGATAATAAGCAATTTGGATTAATGGACTTTAAGACTTCTTCAAGTGAGCATGTAAAGGAAGATTTTAATTTGGCAGTGAAACTGCTTCATTCCTTCGAGTATGATGAAGCAGAAAAAGCTTTCGCAAAAGTGATTGACAAAGAACCAGCATTTGCAATGGCATATTGGGGAGTTGCTATGGCAAATTTCCATCCGCTTTGGACACCTCCCACCGGGACTGAACTCCAAAAGGGAGCAAAGGCAGTACAGATAGCTCAATCTCTTAAAGCATCAAAAAGAGAAACAGCTTATATTGATGCGATCGCTGCATTTTATGCTGACTGGCAAAAGACTGACCATAAAATACGTTGCCTAAATTTTGAAAAAGGCATGGAAACAGTTTACAACAATTATCCTGAAGATGATGAAGCCTCGATATTTTATGCACTGGCATTAAATGGGGCGGTTGATCCGGCCGATAAATCATTTGTTAAACAGAAAAAGGCTGGAAAAATTTTAAACAGCCTTTATCCCCGGCAACCTTACCACCCGGGAATCATTCATTATCTAATTCATAACTACGACTATGCCGGACTTGCTGAATTAGCTTTGCCTGCCGCAAGACAGTATGCTGCTGTTGCTCCGTCATCTGCACACGCTTTACACATGCCTTCACATATTTTCACCAGGTTGGGCTTCTGGGATGAATGCATTCAATCTAATCTTGTTTCAGTATCCTCTGCTCAATGCTATGCCCAGGCAGTGGGCATAAAAGGCCATTGGGATGAAGAACTTCATGGATTGGATTATCTCATGTATGCGTACCTTCAAAAAGGCGAAAACGATTCTGCAAAAAAGCTATGGGATTATTTACAAACCATCAGTGATGTTTCCCCATTAAATTTTAAAGTAGCTTATGCGTACGCTGCAATACCATCACGCTATGTATTTGAAAACAAACTGTGGCAGGAAGCTGCAAACCTTGAATTAACTCCAGTCATTCCATGGAAGAAATTTCCATGGCAGGAGGCGGTTATTCATTTTACCCGTTTAATGGGTGCAGTTCATATAAATGACCCCGTAGCAGCAAACGATGAACTAATGATTTTGAAAAATATTCATAAAACCTTGCTTGATCAGAAGGATACTTACAAAGCAAACCAGGTGGCAATACAAATAAAAACTTCAGAAGCCTGGATACAGATGAAAGAGGGAAAAAAGAATGAAGCCCTAAGGCTGATGCAGCTTGCAGCGGATATGGAAAGTAAAACTGAAAAACATCCTGTGACACCATGTGAAGTGATTCCCGCCAGAGAATTATTAGCTGACCTCCTGTTGCAAATCGATCAGCCTGTGAAAGCGCTAGTGTCATATGAAGCAAGTTTGCAGCAGCATCCAAACAGGTTTAACGCACTTTACGGAGCTGGTATGGCTGCACGGGAAAGTGGTAATTCGCAAAAAAGCAGGTTCTATTTTAAACAGTTGCTGAAAATTGCTTCAAATACAAAAAGAATTGAGTTGATTGAAGCCAAGCAATTTTTAAATGAATGAATGCTTACGTACAGAAACATACATTTAAAAGATTGCTGCCTGAAACAGGTAAATGAGACGGCCCTGTTATTTTTAACCATGCCCGGGTTATCTTTACAGGTACAAAAGCTAACCCGCCACACCATGCGTACAGCACTTAAAAAAGACGAAAAAGTTTTAATCATCATCCGCCAGCACTGGATACGGCTGGCCCTGCCATTTTTTGTATGGTTGCTGGCAGCGGTGCTGCTGATCCTTTTTGCAGGAACAACGGGCTTTATCATTACCCTGGTTGCGGCTTTGTACCCCGCTTATGAATACCTTAACTGGAAACATAATTTATGGTGTGTGACCAATGTAAGGGTGGTGGATGAAAGTGGTTTTTTTAGCCGGTACAGTAAGGAAAGCCCGCTGGATAAGATCAATAATGTGGAGTATGATCAAAGTATCTGGGGAAGGATTTTTGGCTTTGGCAATGTGGATATACAAACCGCTGCTGAAATGGGCGAAACAACCTATCAATTAATTCATCATCCCAAATTGCTAAAGGACACGATCACCCATGCGCAGGAAGAATATAAAAAGGCACAGATAAATAAGCAGGCAACACAACTGGCAGAAGCGATTGCAGCCGCCAGTAAGTCATCAGCGCCATCGCAACAAATGGTAGCAGATGAACTGCAGAAGTTATTTAATTTGTACCAGCAGGGAGCTATTACACAAGAGGAATATGTAACTCAAAAAAAAATGCTGCTGAAAAACTGATCTGCCAAAGATGAATAAGCAAACTCAATACGTAAAACACAGGCATCCTGTCTCACTGTGGATAACAAAAAAGGGAGGCAACTAAAATCAGGACGGGAGAATGACCGGGCACTAAATGCTAATTTCTATTAATGGCAAAAAGCTCCGCTTGAGACCCGGTATAAATAACGGTGATTATCCCGTTACTTTTTGATGTGACCAATCCATGCACTTTTGTTTCACCTGGTCTCCCAGATAACCCAAGGTTGCGTTTCAACAAACGGGTTTGTCGCCTCACCAGTTTTTCAGCAAGCGTATACACGCTGTCATACGAGGTCCGAAGGTTTTCAATCACCTCTTCCCATCTTAACCGATGCAAGGCAGATGGATGCATTGATTCATTTAAAAAGTTGCAGTTTATATCACAGGCTGCATACACATCTGTGATAGACCGGTTTTTTATAAATGACCTTATCTCATTTGTAAATTCAGCATCTTCGAAATCAAAGATTGCTGCCTGAGCGGTTACAAAATAAACATCGCCAAATTGCTTTCGTATAAACTGTTCCATTTGACAAACCGGGCACACAAAAAAAAGTTTCTTATTTACTGGCTTTTTCATCTTTGATTGTTTTCAGTTTTATGTCACAGGTAATGCTTATTCTTTCCCCTTCGCCGAGTGAACTGATCCAGTTTGCAAGCGCAATTTTTTCTTCTGTAAGTTCTTTGATCCTTTTTGCAGAATGTTCACTATCTGCGCCAAAGCGTTCTTCATTGCCAAACTTTTCCATCTGGTGGTAATTAATCTTATAGGAAAGCAATTCACTTAATAGTTTTTTGGTCTTGACTACTGTAAATTTCCCGTCAATTAATCTGGTGCTGTGCTTTATCATATTACTGGAATGTTTCCATTGTTAAAAAAGCTGGTTGGCTCTGCAGTGATGTATTAATAATCAGTTAAGCCACACTGGTCAAGATATTTTATAGCCACAAAGAAGAATAGTATGGCTAAAACCCTTGCCAATTCAAGTGCCGTTGCATTGTGAACAGTTAATGACAACACGATGCTCCCTGCAGCCAATAATATGCACAGCAACAGAAGTAACCTGTTTTTAGCTTTAGCTGATGGTAATTCCTGACTCCAGTTCACAGGTTTTGTCCTTTGTAAGAATGGCTTGCTTCGTTTCATAAAATTCCTGCTGTAATTGTTTAATTCTATTTTCTCGCATTTTGATGTCTTCCTCGTTTTGGCTGTTTTCAATTTTACTTTCGTGAAATTTAATTTTCACATTTACTAACTGGGAAAGTAAATCGAGGGCCTCGGAGCTCTTAAAACTTCCTTTAATTAACTGAAGGTTCATATTATTAGTTTGTATTTGTTACTGTCCCTGGCCTAAAGAGAAAGCCGGCTTACCGTCAAAGGCATATAGGTTTTCAGTCTTAATAATGTCGATGTTCTGCTGTTCGGCCAGTTGCATCAGTTGAATTATCTGCCTGTTGGTAAATATTTTCCCTTCTACCGGTTTAAAGCGGCATCGCCAATGATCTGTGCAGAATGTTTCAGGGAAACCGTCAGGCCAGACTTTTATACCCCGATTTGTAATCATGCTCAGGTCCACATCAGTTGCATTTACTTTCTTTATTATTGAAGCCAACTCATCAGCATTATTTCCGCCCCAGTGCACAAATAAATCGACACCCTGTAATTTTTTTTCTTTCGCAGGTTTACGCCTGTATTTTGGCAGCTGTAATACGGCCTCTTTATCGTAGCTAACTGCTTTCAGTTGCTGCGGCTGTTTGCCTAAATTACTGATAACAGCTTCTGCAAACTCTTTGGTTCCTACTTTCTGCTTACTTACATCTGCATTATAAATATCATAGGTGTGTATACCGTCTTCTATTGTTCTAAGCCATGCATTCTGCACTTTTTCCGCCACTTCTGTTTGCCCAATATGAGTAAGCATTTGAATAGCACCCTGTAGCAGGCCAGAGGGATTGGCTTTATTTTCACCTGCAATCCTGGGGGCAGAACCATGTATCGCTTCAAACATTGCGCACTCTTCACCAATATTGGCAGATCCCGCAAGGCCCACTGATCCTGCTATCTGTGCAGCTACATCGCTTAATACATCTCCATAAAGGTTAGGCATCACGATCACATCAAAAGCTTCGGGTGTATCAGCCATTTTTGCTGCACCTATATCAATTATCCAGTGTTCATTCTCAATGGCAGGATATTCCTTTGCGATCTCGTCAAAAACCTGATGAAACATTCCGTCAGTTTGTTTCATAATATTGTCTTTGGTAAAGCAGGTCACCTTTCTTCTCCCGTATTGCTTCGCATATTCAAAAGCATAGCGGATAATTTTTTCACAACCTGGCCTGCTGATAAGCTTAAGGCACTGCACTACTTCATCTGTTTGCTGATGTTCAATTCCTGCATACAGATCTTCTTCATTTTCCCTTACTATCACAATGTCCATTACAGGGTGCTTGGTTTTTACAAAGGGATGCAAGCTTATACAGGGCCGGATATTAGCATACAATCCTAAAAATTTACGGGTGGTTACGTTTAAACTTTTGTAGCCGCCGCCCTGTGGTGTGGTAATAGGTGCTTTTAAAAAAATCCTGTTTCGCCTGATGATATCCCATGATTCTTTTGCAATACCCGACGTGTTTCCCGCCAGGTATACTTTTTCACCCACTTCAATTTCATCCACTTCAATTTCAGCACCCGCTGCCTTAATAATGGAAAGTGCAGCATCCATAATTTCAGGACCTATCCCGTCACCTTTTGCAACTGTAATTCTTGTCATATTGTATTGGTTTTTATTTTCGATTTCAAAATTGCCGGCTTTTTATGATATACTATTATTTATATTTGTAATGCTGATCATTAATATTTTTTATGAACTACACACTCAATCAACTACATATATTTTTAAAAGTGGTGAAAACACTCAGTATCACAAGAGCTTCTGAAGAACTTCATTTAACACAACCTGCTGTTTCCATACAATTAAAAAACTTCCAGGGGCAGTTTGATATCCCATTAATTGAAGTAATCAATAAAAAGATCTATGTTACTGATTTTGGAAAGGAAATAGCACAGGCGGCTGAAAGGATTCTTGATGAAGCAACTGCCATCAATTACAGGATGCATGCGCATAAAGGCCAGCTCAGTGGCAAACTGAAGATATCAGTAGTTTCCACCGGTAAATACATTGCACCCTACTTTATTGCTGATTTTATAAAACAGCATGACGGCGTTGAGTTATTGCTTGATGTTACCAACAAAGCACAGGTTATTCAAAGCCTGGAAAAAAATGAAGTTGATTATTCCCTGGTCAGTGTGTTGCCTGATCATATCAATATTGATAAAGTACAGTTGATGCAAAACAAGTTATTCGTAGTGGGTAACCAGGACGCTAAGTTTTCAAAAAAAGAATACGATAAAAAAATCTTCGAAAGTATTCCGCTTATTTACCGTGAACAGGGTTCAGGTACCAGGCATGTAATGGAAAAATTTATACGTAAGAATAATTTGCCCGTAACAAAGAAAATGGAACTAACCAGCAACGAAGCCGTGAAACAGGCAGTGATTGCCGGACTAGGTTATTCAATTATGCCCTTGATAGGTATTAAGAATGAGCTGATGAATCATCAACTCCAGCTTATTCCTGTAAAAGGTTTTCCAATTAAGTCCACCTGGTATTTGATATGGTTAAAAGAGAAGAAACACTCGCCGGTAGCAGCAGCTTATTTAAATTATGTAAGAAAAGAAAAGCAGCACATTATACAGCAAAAGTTTGAATGGTTTGAGCGTTATTAATCTTTAAGTGAACCCTGTGAAAATTAAATTATGATTGAATTCCGCGAAGGGGTATAAGGTTTAGGGTATATGGATCCCTTCATTTACTTCGCCCTGGCCCTGTATCCACGAATCTTTCGCTTCAATAACCCGCTGGTAATGGTATGTGATACGCCCCTTAAGCAACCCATTTATCCATTTATTTTTTGCAGCCCATGCAACCCTGGATAAAAAAAACCTGTTAGTAACAATAATTAACTAAAAACGAGTTGATATGAAAATCCCAAAAACACTCCTACAAACAATTGTCATTGCAGTAGCTGCCGGAAGCATCGCTTCCTGTAAAAAGCCTACGGATGAAATAAAAGCGGCCAAAGAAAAAACCGAAAAGACCACACCCAAGGCTCCAGACTGCTGCCCGGCATGTGGCATGGGTTAAACGGTATCGATCCAATTATTATGCCCCGGCTATATTCAACCATCGCCTGCAACCTGGATGAAAATCTTTTGGCTGCAGCTTTGCCCTTATTTGAAAAAGAGCAAGTGGAAGCTATTGAGTGGCCATTTGACTCCCTGTATCAATTTGAGCATATACCAGGCTGGTTCGAGGAATTGCTTCAAACTTTTGCAACAAAAAAAAGACTGATCGGGCATGGTATTTATTTTTCACTCTTCTCCGGCAAATGGTTACCGCAACAAGAAGCCTGGCTGAGTCACCTGGAAAAACTAAGCCGCTCCTTTTCATTTGACCATGTGTCCGAACATTTTGGTTTTATGACGGGTGAAAATTTTCACCAGGGGGCCCCCATTGGCATTCCCTATACCAACACTACTCTTGCCATTGGGCAAGACAGGCTGAAGCGCCTGCAGCAGGCCTGCCAATGCCCGGTTGGGCTTGAAAACCTTGCTTTTTCTTATTCGGTGGAAGAGGTACAAAGACATGGAGATTTTCTCGAAAAATTAATAGAACCTGTAAACGGTTTTATAATACTTGATCTCCACAATTTGTATTGCCAGGCGCATAATTTTGATATCGCTGTTGATCAACTGGTACAACTTTACCCCTTGCATAAAGTAAGGGAAATGCATATTTCAGGGGGCAGCTGGGAAAATTCTGCTGTCAACCCCGGGAAAAAAATAAGACGGGACACACATGATGCCGCAGTTCCTGATGAAGTGTTTCAACTGTTGGAAAAAATAATCCCGCTATGCCCGAATGTAAAATTTGTGGTGCTGGAACAGTTAAGCCATGCGTTAGGCAGCAATGATGAAAGGAAACAATTTCAGGAGGACTTTGAAAAAATGAACAGGATAATAAAAAAGGCAACCGTTACATATCACAATACCTCCAGTAAAGGTGAAAATATTTTTATACCGGATCACCGGATTTTAACAGAAGCGCCAATTGAAGACACCCTTTTGTTTGAACAGCAGGCTTCCTTGTCATCCATTCTTGAAACGGCCAACAATTACGAAGAAGCGTCAACTCTTCTGCAACGATCTGCACTTGCCAATACAGCCTGGGATGTTGAACACTGGCAGCCCCATATGCTTGAAACAGCGATGGCTATTGCACAAAAATGGAAGAACGGATTTGCATAACAAAAGCCAGCTTACAATCAGCTGGCTTTTAATTTAGTTGCAGTTGGTTTTATCTGGCAATAACCAGCTGCTTTGTTTCAATCAAATTATTGTTTATGTATAACGTATATAGAGAAGCCCCTGCAGTCATTCCGTTTGTATTCAGCACTGTGCTTCCATTCCAATACCTTATGAAGGACAGGTTTTAAACCAGATAGCTGCATTCATGCTCCATGCCACCAAAGATATTTGTGTTAACTGGCTCATCAGCACACCTACTGCCAACAGCAGCATCGGTAAAAAATGTGGGTCCTCTAAAGTAGAGATGATGATCCGGGGCAACCTCACCATCCGCCAGCACTGGATACGCCTGGCCCTGCCATTTTTAGCATGGATGGCTGCAGCAGTGCTATTGATCATTTTTGCAGACACAACAGGTTTTATCATTACCCTGGTGGCTGCATTGTACCCCGCTTATGAATACCTGAACTGGAAACACAATTTATGGTGTGTGACCAATGTAAGGGTGGTGGATGAAAGCGGCTTCATTAGCCGGCACAGCAAAGAAAGCCCGCTGGATAAGATCAATTATTTGGAGTATGATCAAAGTATATGGGGCAGGATCCTGGGGTTTGGAAATGGGATATACAAACTGCAGCTGAGATGGGAGAAACAACTTATTGAAAGACACGATCACACATGCACAGGAAGAATACAAAAAAGCACAGATAAATAAACAGGCTACTGAGCTTGCACAAGC
>JAKQKY010000268.1 GCA_029560415.1 Bacteroidota bacterium
TGGATACTGGATTACGGAAATGCAATTTCGTGAAAACATTCTGCAAATGATACTACCTACTTTTAAAAATGAATCCAGTTCCATTTAAATTTTCCATTAGAAAGTTCAAGGGATGGAGTAGGGAATTTCAGAATATTTAAAACAGATAGCAGCATCTTTACGCCTTTTTTATTCGTCTTGATTTTGGTGAGATCTATATCTGGCGCCAGGTACCATTGTCGGTAACGTTTAATATCGGGCCGGTTGAAAATTACCTGGCCGTTCTTATCTTTTCCCACATTTTCATAACCGCCAAACATGCCTTCGGCACCGGTTCCTACCGAAACCTGTAACCAGGCGGGTATGCGTGAACGTGGGAATATGTTTTTCAGGCCCATGCTTATCCAATAGGTCTGACCATTATAATCTTTTAAAAATCTCTCCGGGGTGCTTTTGCCAAAAATATCATCACTGCGTTTGTTTAAAGTAGGGTCGTTATAACGTTTCCGGTGAAACGACCATTTGAATTGAATGCGCTGCTCATCCCATGCAAATTCCTGCCCGATGAGCATTCCGCTTCCAATGATGTTGGCGCCGATATCGGCCCAGCTCCATCCCCATTCGCTGCTGAAGCCATCCAGGGTTTCAATGATGGTCTGGTAAGCAGCTCCGCTTAATCCACCGATCAGTATGCGCTTCTTTCGGTCAATGCCCGTCCACCGCCACATTTCCATACTTGCTTTTCCGGCCGCATAGGCACTATATGCATGCCCGATCTTATCGATCTGTTGCCATTCCTTGCTATCATTGAAAAAGTGAAAATTACTTTGCGGGTAATCTTTATACCAGGCTGCATAAAGTCCTACCATAGTTGCGCTATAACCCACTATATTGGCAGCGGCTACAAGCCTCACTCTTTTTTTATTATATGGGAAATATAACAACGACGGGCTGCCCGGAGTAAATAGCGTGTTGGAAATATAGGTGCTGTCGGCCGTAGAACTATTTTTCATAACAGCTGTGCTGTCTGTTTGTGCTTTCGCCCCGACTGATAAAAAAAGGCATACAAAAAAGCTGCCAATGGCTTTACCGGAACAAGTGAGTGACACAACAAAAGATGACCATAGATTAGAAGCTGGCAGCATACAAAACAAAATTAGTCCTAAATGCGCTCATATGAATACGAATCATGTACTTTTGATTATAATCCTATCCTCTTAAAAATCGTACTGATTATTCTCTGGCTGCGTATACCTTAATTCTTTCTTAACCCTAATTTCTTTTTATGAACGTATCCCGCCATCTTATCATTTTTTTATTTTTTCTGCATATAGCCGGTAATGGTTTTGCTGGTTCAAAAAATGCAGTAACAGTGATTACAACCCTTCCCATCGGTCAAACGACCCTTTGCCTGGGTGGTACCATTAGTGTTTCTTACAACATCGACAGCGATGCCGATGCAGGCAATATTTATAGTGCACAACTTTCAGATGCATCAGGTTCGTTTGCCAATCCTGTTACCATCGGAAACCTCACAGCAGTATCGGCTGGTACGATCACCGCCATCATACCTACAAACACAATAGTAGGAACTGGATACCGCATCCGGGTTGTAAGTTCGTTACCGGTTGTGATAGGTTCTGACAATGGGACTAATCTATCCGTTCAAAATTTAATGCCACAACCAAATGTGCTTGCAAGTTTTGACATTTTTTTCTGTACTAATACAGGAGGTAACTTAAGTTCTTCTGTAACCAATCCTGGATATACTTACCAATGGTACCGTAATAATATCACTATTAATGGAGCAACGCTTGAAAGCTATCATGTTTCTATAGAAGGAAATTATGCTGTCAGGGTTACTTCACCAGATGGGTGCTCAAGATTATCCGCTTCGTATACGGCATTAGAAAAATCAGCGCCCCAGGGTTCAATCTCTGTTTCAGGTGGTACCCAGTTATGTCCACCTGGTAACGGTCCTTCCAGCATTTCATTGTTTGGAAACACTAGCAATGGATCGTGGTTATTGAATGGCAATTTTCTTTCCGGTTCTTTTGGGAATGGTATATTGGTAACAGTTCCCGGCAGTTACCAATGGATCCCGATCACCCTTTCGGGCGGATGTATTGGTGAGGCTTCACCACCTGTAGTGATCACCACCGTAACTGCTTCATTCAGCGGCCTTGCACCTAATTACCTCGTTACCGGTGCCCCTGTTACCCTTGCCGGTAATCCGGCCGGCGGTACCTTTAGCGGGCCCGGTGTATCGGGCAATACCTTTGATCCATCAATTGCAGGTGTGGGTGGACCTTATACCATCAGCTATTCATATACAACAGATAATTTTCCTCCCTGCACAGTTATTAGTACTCAGCAAACAACGGTTACCCAATCCTGTATACCACCAACAGCATCTATTTCTTCAAACGATCCAACAAATGTTTGCGGAGGTACCAGTGTGCTGTTATTTGCTAATACGAATACGGGCCAAACTTATCAATGGAGACTCAATAATGCAGACCTGAATGGCGCAACATCACCTACTCACCTGGCAACCCAGGCGGGAAATTATACGGTAAGGATTACAGATGCAAGTGGATGTTCAGCGATATCTTCTTCGGTACAGGTTTCTTTTTTCCCGGCTCCCACAGGTTCGTTTACAGGCCTGGGTGCAAGCTATCCTGCCAATGCCTTCCCCGTTATTTTAACCGGTATCCCGGCGGGTGGTACATTCAGTGGGCCAGGCATGTCGGGTAATACGTTTTCTCCTGCAGCTTTAGGTCCGGGAGGGCCATATACGATCACCTATACGTATGTTAACGCCAATGGATGCATCGGAAATGTTACTCATCAAACCGTTGTAACACCTGTTGGTTGTGCCGTTCCTGCCATTCCAGGATCCATATCTACAGCGGGTGATGCAACACTGGTTTGTCCCGGTGATGTAAAAAACTATTCGATTGCCCCGGTTGCGAACGCCATATTTTATAACTGGACGGCACCTTCCGGCGCTGAAGTAACAGCAGGCCAGGGTACAACCTCGGTAACGATAACATACCTGGCCGGATTTACAGCCGGGGATTCATTGAGGGTAACGGCAAACAATAACTGCGGAAGTAGCCTTTCACGTGCCAGGAAGATAAACCGCAGGGCAGCACCTGCTTCTCCAGATGCCATCAGCGGTCCGGTTACGGGTATCTGTAATGCCAGTAACATCGTGTACGCTACTACGCAAGTGCCGGGGCTTACCTATAACTGGGAATGGAATTCAACTGGCGTATCAATAACCTCAGGGCAAGGTACCGCTGCCGTTACCAGCGATTTTACCAACACATTCATCACCGGTAAAATTTCGGTTACGGCAACCAATAATTGTGGTACTTCATCGCCCAGGAATTTACTGGTAAATGCCAGGCCTGATGCACCCGGACCAATAACGGGAAACGTAGGTGTTTGCGCTGGTCAGCAGGGCGTACCGTATTCAATTGCCCCGGTTGCCAATGCCACATCTTATATTTGGTATGCACCTTCTACTGCTCATATCAGTGATGGAGTAGTTACTTCTGCAGGAAGCAGCCTGGCTACAACTGCTAACAACGTGCAGGTGAATTTTAGCACATCCGGAGGTCTTATCAGGGTTAAATCTGTAAATGCATGTACCGTTGGAAGCATCAGTTCATTGACTGTTGCGGTTGTGTGCAGGTCATCCAATAATGAACTGGATATGACCAGGGAAAAACAAAACGGTATTTTTCCCAATCCATCAAATGGAAATTTCAGGATGAGCATTCCCATGTCACAAAAAATTGCTTCTACCCATGTGATGATCATGAATCAGTTTGGTCAGATCGTTTTCCAGGGGAATCAATCATGCAGCAATGGATTTATAGAATGTAACCTCGCGGGTAAACTCGCCAACGGAATGTACATGGTAAGTTGTGTGGTTGACGGAGAAAAAATAATCCGAAAACTGCTCATCAATCAATAATAATCAATTTCTAAAAGTTATCAGAAGTCCCAAAGTCGTAACGATTATGGGACTTCTGTTTTGATGGCAGTGCAGTCTTTGAATAATTTTTTTCTTTAGTGATGTATTAAAGTATGAAAGATATATTTTTGAAGACGTTAAAAACACAATATGGACAAAAATATTCAGGAAAAAATAGACAAGTGGCTTACCGGTAATTACGATGAGGTTACCAAAGAAGGTATCAGGAGTTTACAGGCATCCAACCCAGATGACCTGGCAGATGCATTTTATAAAAATCTTGAGTTTGGTACAGGCGGCCTGCGTGGCATCATGGGCATCGGTACCAACCGCATGAATAAATATACTGTAGGCATGGCCACACAGGGTTATGCCAATTACCTGAAAAAATGTTTTGGCGATAATGTGAAAGTAGCCATTGCACATGATTGCAGAAACAACAGTGCTGCTTTCGCCGATATTACTGCGAATGTTTTTGCAGCCAATGGCATCACCGTTTATTTGTTTGAAGCCCTGCGCCCCACACCGGAACTGAGTTTTGCTATTCGTCATTTTAAATGCCAGGGTGGTGTGGTTTGTACGGCAAGTCATAACCCGAAAGAATACAATGGCTATAAAGCGTATTGGGATGATGGTGCCCAGATGGTACCGCCCCATGATAAGAATGTGATCACTGAAGTTGAAAAGATCGCTTCGGTAGATGATGTGAAATGGTCGGGTGGTGAAAAAAATATCATCATCATCGGGAAGGAAGTGGATGAAGCTTACCTCGATATGGTAAAAGGGTTGAGTGTTTATCCCGATGTATGTGCAGCCCAGCATGATATGAGCATTGTGTACACACCCATTCATGGAACCGGCATCATGCTGGTACCGGCAGCGCTTAGCCGCTATGGCTTTACCAATGTACATATTGTGAAGGAGCAAAGTACGCCGGACGGAAATTTCCCTACGGTGATCTATCCCAATCCCGAAGAAAGGGAAACGATGAGCATTGGTTTAAAACAAGCGGAAGCCCTGGATGCAGATATTTTGCTGGGGACCGATCCGGATGCTGATCGGGTAGGCGTTGGCGTTAAGAACAATAAAGGAGAGTGGATATTGATGAATGGCAACCAGACAGCCCTGCTCGCTTTCAATTATATGATCGAAGCCAGGAAGGCCAAAGGCATTGCAAAGCCCAACGACATGGTGATCAAAACCATCGTTACCACCGATATGATCGATGTGATCGCCAAAGCCAATGGCGTGAATTGTTACAATGTACTCACTGGTTTTAAATGGATATCATCACTCATCAAAGAAAAAGAAGCAACCGAAAATTATATCATCGGCGGGGAAGAAAGTTTTGGATTGATGATCGGCGATAAGATCCGTGATAAAGACAGTGTAAGCGCCGTGACCATTCTTTGCGAAATGGCCGCCTATGAAAAAAATAAAGGGCGATCATTGTTTGATAAGTTGGTTGACCTCTATGTACAATATGGTTTTTACAAAGAGAACCTGGTGAGCATTACCAAAAAAGGAATGAATGGCGCAGCCGAAATAAAAGCCATGATGGAAACCTATCGCAGCAATCCGCCTAAAACGATCGATGGTATGGAAGTAAAAGAATTGCTCGATTATGAATTGCAGGTTGGTAAAAATTTGTCGGATGGATCCAGCTGGAAAATTGAACTGCCAAAAAGCAATGTACTCCAATTCGTATTGGCCGATGGATCAAAAATTTCGGCAAGACCCAGTGGCACCGAACCAAAAATAAAATTCTATTTCAGTGTGAATACAACATTGGCTTCTGCAGCCGATTTTGAGAAAACAGAAAAGTTGCTCGATGATCGGATCGACAGGATCATTGCAGAGATGGAATTGAAATAATAAACCCTCCTTATGAAACGAATGTTAATCCTGGCCTGCATCTTATCCAATGCAGCCGCCCTGGCCCAGCCGGGTAATGGTCTTAAGCAAAGGACCATTGTATTAAAGCGGTTCCTTGAAAAGAATCACTACCAGCCTTTGGCATGGAATGATACTTCATCAGCCATGTTGTATAACAGGTGGCTTGAGGTATTGGACGATGAAAAATTCTTTTTGCTCCAGAAGGATGTATCTGCATTGGATGCATATAAGTACAGGCTTGACGATGAGTTGCAGGGAAAGGATTGGAATTTTGTCCCTTTATCTTCAGGTTTATTAAAAGCAAGGCTTCAACGCACGGATAGTGTGATCAAAGTAGTCCTGGATAAACCGATTGATTTTTCAAAAGCCGAAACGTTCACCTGGCCCTTCCGGTCTTATGCAGCTTCTGAAGCGGAATTCAGCACCCGCTGGCGGCAGTATTTGAAATGGCGGGTGATGGATATCATAGCAGGATCTGCCCTTGGAAAAAATAAAGCAGCCATCGCTGCCAACAGTGCTGAATTTGCAAAATTGGAACTAACGGCAAGGGATAAGGTACGAAAACAGGAACTGACCTACATTGCCAATCTTCAAAAGAATCCGAAAGAATTTACAGATGAACTCGATGAAGCTTACCTGAACTGCATCGCCTGGTGTTATGACCCGCATACTACATACATGAACATGAAGGAAAAGACTGAGTTCCAGGCGCAGGTTTCTGCATCAGAATTCAGCACAGGTATCGATATTGAAGAAAATGAAAAGGGAGATAAGTTGATCGGATATTTAGAACCGGGTGGAAGCGCCTGGCGAACCGGGCAACTGCATTCCGGTGACCTGGTGATGAAGATTAAGATCAACGATGTTGAAAAGGATATTTCAGACCTTGAAGAAGGAGAACTGGAAGACATGCTTAGCAGCAACAGCCAGGAAAATATCGAATTAACGGTTAAAACTGCCGCAGGCGAAATTAAAAAAGTAGCGTTGGTAAAAGAGCAGATCAGTGATGATGAAAGTATTGTAAAAAGCTATGTGATCAGGTCTGCAAAAAATTATGGGTATATAAACCTCCCAGGGTTTTACAGCCGGGAAGAAGATGCAACAAAACTGAAGTATGATGGCTGTGCCAACGATATCAGCAAAGAGATCGTGAAACTAAAAAAAGATTCTATTGCCGGATTGATACTTGACCTCAGATACAATGGCGGAGGAAGCATGTGGGAAGCCATGCAACTGGCCGGTATTTTTATAGACATCGGCCCCGTAGCATCGATGAAAGACAGGGAAGGGAAAATTCATTTCCTCAAAGATCCTAATCGCGGTACTATCTACGACGGTCCGTTAATGATCCTGGTCAATGGAGGAAGTGCAAGCGCCAGCGAATTTGTGAGCGCCGTACTGCAGGATTATAACCGGGCATTGATCGTGGGCAGTACAACTTACGGTAAAGGCACAGCGCAGATAGTATTGCCATTGGATACGGGTATAATTTCGGAAACCAGGAACTATACGGATTTTGTAAAAGTTACACAGGAGAAATTTTATCGCATAAACGGCTCCACAACGCAGTGGAAGGGTGTTATTCCCGACATCAACCTGCCTGATTTATTTATCGACGATACTTACCGTGAAAGTTCTAATGCCAGTGCCTTAAGGCCAGATAACAGTAAAACCGGCATTTACCAGGCCTTGAAACCTTTGCCTGTTGCGGCATTGAAAACCAAAAGTGAACATAGAACCGGATCGGATTCTTTCTTCATTCACATCAACCGGTTTGCCGACAGGTTGAAACAGAAAATGAGCGGTCGTATAATACCACTGCAATGGACAGCATTCAGTTCGTATTATTTGAGTAACCTTGATTTGCTTGGACAGATGAATGAAGATAAAAAAGCAGATATTTCAATGCTGGTGACGAATAATAATTTTGACAGGGTGAAATTCCGGGAAGCCACCGACCAAAAGAAAGAGATCAATGAAAGCTATATCAGGCATATACAAATAGATAGAACCGTGCTGGAAGCGGCCCGGATAATGACCGACTGGCAATCTTTGCAATAAAATATGTTTCGATTAGATTTAACTGGCATTTGTTCGGCTCAGAAATTTTCTTATTTTCATAAAATAATCAAATCCCTAAAACTTACCCTTTATGAAAAGATTTATCTGCTATGCTATAACAGCTGTATTGATCAGTTTTTCCCTCACTTCATTTTCGCAGGATCTCGATAACGCCGGCCAGTACATGGATGCCATCAGCCTTCAGCGTAAAAATATTTCTAAAAAATTCATGAGTTATGTAAGCGCTGCAGCGCATGGTAAAAGAGCCAGGAAAGTTGAAAATCTCCGTAATAAATTGCTCAACGAAGTACAGGAGGCCAGGATGAACATAAGCGGTTTGCCCTCTTATAAAGGCGATAAGGCTTACCGGGATACTACGGTCAATTTTTTAAAGTTGTATTTTAATATTCTTAACGATGATTACAGCAAGATCATCAACCTGGAAGAGATCGCAGAACAGAGTTATGACGACATGGAAGCCTATATGCTTGCACAGGAAATGGTTGATAAAAAACTTGAGGAAGGAAATGCCAGGATGAAGGAAGCTTCGGAGAAATTTGCCGCAGCCAATAATATCAACCTGGTTGACAATAAAAATGAGCTGGGAGAAATGATCGACCAGGTACATAAACTGAATGTTTATTACCACGAGATATACCTGGTATTTTTCAAACCTTATAAACAGGAAAGTTATATGATGGAAGCCATGAAAAAAGCCAACATCACGGGTATTGAACAGAATAAGAACTCACTCCTGAAATATTCAGAAGAAGGATTGCAGAAGATTTCTTCCTTAAAAGCTTTCCAGGGAGATAATTCATTACTGTCGGCTTGTAAAACAATGTTGAATTTTTATGTTAAAGAAGTGAAAGGAAGCATGGGCAACATTTCTGATTATTTTCTAACCAAAGAACGTTTTGAAGAAATTCAAAAAGAGTTTAAAAAGAAAAAAAGCCCAACCCAGGAAGATGTTGATGCGTATAATAAAGCAGTAAATGATGTCAACAAGGCTACCGATACGTTTAACAACACCAATAACACATTGAATAAAGAACGTACAGAAGCCTTAAATGACTGGAACAAAACTGTTAATTCCTTTTTTGATGAACATACGCCAAAATACAAATAAGAATCTTTAAAAATAGGCAGGAAAACATGCCGATAAAAATTGTCAGGACAATGCTCCTGACATTTTTTTATCTTGCAACCAGTTATGAGAAAATTTGATGACAGTTACAGGCATAAGGGCCTGCGTAAGAAGTTGATGGATATATTGCGGGAAAAAGGTATAACAGATGAACAGGTGCTTGCAGCCATGAATAACATTCCCCGCCATTTTTTCCTGGATACTGCATTAGACAATATTGCATACGAAGACCGTGCCTTCCCGATCGCCGAAGGCCAAACCATATCTCAGCCCTATACCGTTGCATACCAAACACAATTGCTCCAGGTAAAACCACAGGATAAGATCCTTGAAATTGGTACTGGCAGTATTTACCAGGCAACTGTGCTGGCTGAAATGGGAGCCAAGGTTTTTACCATAGAAAGGCAGAAGGCACTATTTGATAAAACGAAACAATATATTTTCCGTTCAAAATACCCGAACCTTAAATTTTTTTATGGCGATGGGTTTGAAGGATTACCAACTTATGCACCCTTTGACAAAGTGATCATTACGGCCGCCGCTCCTTTTATACCGCCAAAGCTGATCGACCAGTTGAAGCCCGGCGGGAAAATGGTGATCCCGGTGGATGAAGGCGTACATCAACGAATGTTGCGCATAACCAAATTGCCCGATGGAACAACGACTGAAGAAGCCTTCAATAACTTTTCTTTCGTGCCGATGCTGACCGGGAAAAATGGTTATACATCGTAGTTGGAAATACAAAAGATTCTCTGTTTAAATGAATCAATAAATTACCAGGATCATGCGTTTTTTTTCAAGGGTTGTATGCATCTGCAATATTTGTTTTATCCTGGCAGTGATCCTGCGTTGGGTAGAATTATCGAAAAGAGCAAAAGGGAATTTTGATGGAGCCATTGGTTTCCAACCCCTGGAAGCAACCCTCGTAATCCTTGGCTATGGTGCCATTTTTCTGAATGTGATCTATTTATTTTTTACTTTGTATTGGTTTTTTTCAGGGAAATTAAAACTAATACCACGATGGATTGTATTGTTTAATGTATTGATCTTCCCTTTCCAGGTTTACTTTTTTTTCTTTTCCAGTTAAAACAGCTTTATGGTACATACAATACTTAAAGACAAACCAACCCGGCTTTTCGTGATCATCACTGCTTTTTTTGTAGCCAATGCACTGATCGCAGAATGTATCGGAACCAAAATTTTCTCCCTGGAAAAATTATTCGGCGCAACTCCATTGAATTTTTCACTTTTCGGGGAAAGTGGATTAGCGCTTAGCCTTACCTGTGGGGTTTTGTTGTGGCCGCTTGAATTTGTAATGACCGATATTGTAAATGAGTATTATGGCCCAAAGGCAGTGAGGCGCATCTCTTACATTGCGGTGGCCCTCATCCTGTATGCATTTGTTATGTTTTATATGGCCATGGGAGTTCCGGCAGCGGATTTCTGGTATGGGACGGGAGTGCAGGATGGAGTTCCCGATATGTCGAAAGCATTTAATTCAATTTTCGGACAAGGCATGTGGATCATAGCCGGCAGCCTTATAGCCTTCCTTGTAAGCCAGATCATAGATGTAACTGTTTTTCACAAAATAAAACGCTATACGGGAGAAAAGAAAGTATGGTTACGGGCAACTGGCTCAACACTAATCTCGCAACTGGTAGACAGTTTTATCGTGTTGTTCATAGCATTTAAGATCGGGAAAGACTGGAGCTTTCAAAAAGTGCTGGCCATAGGCATGGTCAATTACGCATACAAATTTACGGTAGCGATCCTGCTCACTCCTTTGATCTATTTTATAGAACACCGCATCGACAAGTATGTAGGTAAAGAAACCGCAGCAAGTATGAAATTAACAGCCATGGGGAAGCAGGCTGATTAAAAATTTCTTTCAAAGTTCAGCAACGAAATATAAATAGTGTTAACCATCGATCTGGTCAATGGTTAACACTAATGTTTTACCACCTGGTAGAACTTCCCAGGGATTTATGTTTTTTTTGCAATCTCCATAGATCAACAACTGTAAATGTTGAAGATTTTTCTTTTTTTAATAGAAGATCACTGGCAATGGTTTCTTTTGTTTCTTTCAACAGTTCATCAATTCCTTTTTTATCTACAGGAGTAAAGATGGAGGTGTAATTCGTTTTCATATAATTTCTTTATTTTTAACTAATATCTCTAAATCTCGTCGAATCTACGACTGGCAAGGGATGTACGGCAAACAGGCAGTTTATAAACCAATATCTAACGCGGTAGAACTGAATTGCGGCGCAAAGCTACAACTTAATAAGTTAAGAACAACTATGAAATAAGGATATCGGGCTATAAAAGAGTATGAGTGGTTTTATGTAATGTTCATTTCGTTGATAATCTGTTTGGAACGATTTCTGTTGTATAATATTTAACATTTTTATATGGTGGCTATCCCGGGGTTACAACATGAATAAATTTTAAATAGGAAACCAGCGTTTAATCAACATCGTTACTATTGTAGCAATTACTTTAATGATTAATTATTTGTTTCAGGATGGGTATGAAACCTGTATTTTTTTTATTGCTGATTTTGCATGGAATCACCGGGCTGGCTCAACAGGATGACCAGGGCAATGATACTTTTTTCCTTGCACGGAAGAAAGGGTTGCTGGGTAAACTCGGGCGTGGCATTGCCACTTACTCACCCGAAGGAGAGCCGGTGAAATTGACAGACCCTTTTAAGAAATACAATGGAAAGTTTATCCGTTTTATTGAGGTGGTACCAGTTGGCTTTAACCAGAACCTGAACGATACGGCAGAAATACATCGCAACTTTGCCATTCGTATTGCTCAAAAATTACACCGTAATTCAAGGGATGAAGTGATCCGGAAAAATCTTTTCTTTCACGAAGGAGAGGTATTTCTTCCTTTGCTGGTTTCCGATAATGAACGTTTTCTACGTGAACTTCCCTATATACAGGATGCAGTGATCGTACCATATCAATCGGTCATGTCACAGGACTCCGTAGATGTGATCATCCTGACCAGGGATATCTTCTCCATAGGCGGGAGCATTAATATCCGGAGTATACAGGAGATCAGGTCAGAACTCAAGGAAGAGAATGTAGGCGGAACAGGAAATTACATCGCCATGAGCAGCCTGTTGGAAAAAGGAAGAACACCAGTTTTAGCTTTTGGCGCCGAATTCACCTTAAGAAATATCCGGAAAAAATTCCTGAACTGGACAGCCGGTTTCAATTCATTTAAACCTGCGATTATCAATGGACGTTATGAAGAAAGCAGTATATACAGTCTGCTGGAGAAACCAATGGTAAGCAGGTATACCGAATGGACAGGTGCGCTTTCACTGGCATATAACAGAACAAGAAACGCCTATTCGGAACAGAAAATTTATGACGAAAAAGACCGGTATCGTTACCTGGATCTTGATGTGTGGGGTGGATATAACATCGGATTCAGCCGAAAGCGACTAACGGATTCGGAGAAACGATTAAGACATTTTGTTGCATCCCGGGTTTTTTACAAACATTTCGACCAGGTGCCAAAGGTCTTTGCCGACAGTTTTGATTATAATTACACCAACCTGAATGGCATTTTGTTTTCTTACACATTGTATAAACAGAATTTTTACCGTACAAATTTCATTTATGGATTTGGACGAAACGAGGATGTGCCGGTAGGAATAAATGCAAGTTTTACTACCGGCTGGACGAACAGGCAAGGCCGCAGACGCGGGTATTATGCAACTGATTTCCAGGGCAGCCGTTTTTCTAAAAGAGGGATATTCAGTTCCTATACTTTCCGCCTGGGCGCATATGCAGGCGTTAGTGACATTGAAGACATCAATATGTTGATGGCTGTGGACCATTTTACCAAACTCAGGAAAATAAATCCCCAATGGCTCAACCGCAATTTTTTTTCAATCTCACATGCAAGGAATTTTAAACACAATTTAAATGAACCCTTATACCTGGTGAGTGATTTTGGGCTTCCGGAATTTAGCACCGATTCTACCAGTATCATCAGGGCCGATGCCAGGACCACCGTGAAACTGGAAACCGTTTTTTTTAACCTTCGAAAATTTTTCGGATTCCGGTTTGCGCCTTTTGCATTCTCAGCCATATCCTTTTTAAGGCCTATGGGCGAATCTTTTAATAAAACCAATGGATATAGTGCTGTTGGTGGCGGCATACGTACCAGGAATGAAAACCTGATCTTCGGCACCATTGAACTCCGCGGGATATATTTCCCAAGAATATCTGGCGATATGAATCACTGGCGCATTGAGATCAATACAAAATTGAGGTTCAAATACAACAGTTCCTTCATCAAGAAACCCGATTTTATTGTAACCAATTAAGTTTATGTACAGCATTAAAGAAGCTTCTGCTATCAGGCAGCAATTCTGGACGAAGTTCGGGCAGTACATGTCACCGCTATTATCTGCAACCGGCCAAAAAGTGAATTGGATCAATTATAAGACAGGAGTGAAATGGATTCGTTTTAAAATGGACGCTACCGGAACAGAGGCGATCATTTCTATCGAGGTATCAGCCAATACATCGGAATTATTACAACATTATTTCACACACATGAAGAGCTTTCGTGCCGCACTGGAAGAGGAATTGGGAGAATCCTGGCATTGGAATGAACAGGCTTTCAATGATGCAGGCAAATCCGTTGGTAAAATATTTACCAGTTTGCCCGCTGTTAACGTGCTAAAGGAAAGTGATTGGCCGCAGATCATTTCATTTTTGAAGCCCCGGATTTTATCACTCGACCGGTTTTGGAGCGTTCATAAAGATATTTTTGAAATGATGGTCTGATAGGTTGATATTTTTGAAATACCTTTCTGTAACCTTTACACAGGGTTTGTGTTATAAGCTTAAGTATTTACATTTATCAAAAATCTACAAATGAAAAATTCAATTTATCTTAAAGCATTGGTTGCCGGCATTGTCATTACCATAGGAGCCTGCAACAATTCATCTGAAAACAAATCAGCATCAACAGAAAATGAGATGAAAATGCCCCTCATCAAAGAAGAAGCCGTAAGCTACCAGTCAGATACGGTGAACATGAATGGGTTCGTAGCTTATGACGAATCTTCAGATAAAAAAAGGCCGGTTGTATTGATCGTGCACGAATGGTGGGGATTGAATGACTATGCAAAAACCAGGGCCAGGCAATTGGCAAAATTAGGATACCTGGCCATGGCGATCGATATGTATGGCAATGGAGCAACCGCCGATAATCCTGAGCTGGCTGGTAAACTGGCTGGTCCTTTTTACAGTGATCCCCAAATGGCACGAAATCGTTTCGATGCAGCCCTTGCAAAAATTAAAACATTTGCGGTGGCAGATACGAACCAGGTAGCCGCAATCGGGTATTGTTTCGGTGGTGCCCAGGTCATAAACATGGCGAAGCTTGGAGAAAATTTGAAAGGCGTGGTAAGCTTTCATGGTAATTTAGTTGGGGTTCCGGTAAATAAAGAATTATTGAAAGCGCCGATCCTGGTATGTCATGGCGAAGATGACCAGTTTGTAAAAGCAGATGAAGTAGCCCTGTTCAAAAAACAAATGGATTCAGTTGGAGCTAAATATACCTTTCATTCTTATCCAGGCGCAACCCATGCTTTCAGCAATCCAAATGCTACCAAAATGGGCGAACAATTTAAGATTCCCATTGCATACAATGCCGCAGCAGACAGCACATCATGGAATGACATGAAAGCATTTTTCGGAACGATTTTTAAGTGATCTCTTATCAATGAGTAAATATAAAGGCCGTATTTCTGATACGGCTTTTGTATTGATAAATCCATGTAAAAATTCAATGGTATTGAGCATTGCTACCGTTTGTTTCTGTATTTTTAATGAACACCGCTTTTCACCTAAATATTCATCGCATGCGTTTTCTATTCCTGTTGTTGTTTTCCCCCTTGTTTGTACAGGCCCAGACGGTTGTTACCCAGATCAGCCGTGCCGAAACAGACCTGGCTTTGCTCGGCAAAAAGCAAGACAGCCTGTTGAAGAAGATCGAAGACCTTAAGTTTCAGAAAATTCATGAAGATCTTGACAAGCTGGGTTTACCAAAGGTAAACCCGGGAGAAGAAGTTATTTATCACCTGGCCTTTGCCTTGGTTTATGCTGAAGCGTTTGAACAGGCCAAATGGGTAGCTCACATCGTTTTGCCCGACGTGGTGAATGGAAATGAGGGGAGAACGAATGACTTCAGGCCCGATGAAAAGATCAAAACCGGATCTGCTGTAGAAACAGATTATTTTTTACGCATACCCATCACCGATAGTACGTTTAAATATGATGGCTTTGGTTACGATAGGGGTCACCTGGCTCCTTCTGCTGATTTCAGGTATTCGAAGAAAGCTTTGTCAGAAAGTTACCTGTATTCAAATATGTCACCACAGGTTGCGAAACTTAATCGGGGCCGCTGGGCCGAACTGGAAGATGTGATCCGCCAGTATGTAGTGAGGAACAAAACCCAGGTGTATATAGTAAGCGGGCCGGTATTGCGCCCCGGTTTACCAAAGATCGAACGGGGTACAAATAAAGTGAGTATACCTGAATTTTATTTTAAAGTGGCCCTGGATGAAACAAATCAACGTGCAATCGGGTTTATCATGCCAAACAAAGATTGTGAATACCCGGTGATGTCCTATGCTTGTAGCATCGATAGCATTGAATCAGTAACAGGCATTGATTTTTTTGCCAGTCTTCCCGATGATAAAGAAGGAACATTAGAAAGTAAATACGATGTAAACAAATGGGTAGGGGAGCGGGAGTTGGGTGATGTTCAACCGATGAGGGCCGATAGCCTTCCCAAGAATACGTTTAACACTGTACAAGCCCGTTATCATATTGGGAAGAATGAAAACGTTCGTATATGCGGAACCGTTGTTAGTACCAAACTTTCATCAAAAGGGAATATTTTTCTGAACCTTGACAAGAAATTTCCTAACCAGATTTTCAGCATTTCTATTTTCAAGGATTATGTATCCAATTTCAGTTATGCTCCTGATACATTCCTGGCAGGTAAAACGATTTGTGTAACCGGCAAGGTTACCGATTTCAATGGTACGGCAACCGTGAACATTACGAACGAAAAAGCAATTGAAATACTTGACGAGGATTAATAAATTTTGGTAAAGATCAATAGAACTTTTTTTCAAACATCACCCTGGATGGGAGTTCACTTTTGATCAACATCATATCTTCTGTAACGCTGGCGCTGCCTTTGTCTTTCATTCTTGCAGCAACTATTTTTAATTTCCGGATAAAGCTGGCTTTTTGTTTCTTTTTCATTTCAGACAGGGTGAATGCCAGGTAATACTCTCCCTCTTTACCCATTGGACCAATGTGAAAAGCCTTGATCTTTTTGATTTTATTTTCTTTTTTGAATGTCCTGGTAAACTGCAGCAATGGAGCTTCATCGGGTACCCCGCAACATTCACTTTGGAACTGTAAAACCACTGGGTAAGTAATACTATCTTTATTACTTTGTGAAAACGAAGCAGAGGTTGCCATTATAAAAACAAAACACATGGTAAGTCTGCAGATACTTGAAATTTTCATACTATTTTAAAATGGTTGTGGAATGGAAAGTACCGATATTTCAGAGGAGGTCAGTGTTGAAATAGTTAAAGTTTGCCCCTTTAGCAATAATCACGTATGTCTTGCATACTCTTTGTTTATAGTAAAGAGCAAACAATAATTACTGGCATCTGTTTAAAATAACGGAGTTCAGATTGACAAATGTCAAAAAATAGGTAAAATTCCAAAAAAGTGTCATGCGTTTGTCAATTCAATGTTTAAACATTGTACATTTGTTTCATCGGGTTTAAATATCCCAATAATTGGCATTATGATTCCATCAAACAAAAAAGCGTATACCTGGGTTAGAAAGGCGTTGATCGCCGGGTTTGTATTAATATTGGCGGGTGCAATTGCAATTTGGTACCTCTTTACCCTTAAATTCGATGATACGGCCCAAACCAAAGCAGATTTCACAGTCAATGCACTCGATTTTATACATGAATTTGAAAAAGGAGACAGCCTGGCCAATACGAAGTATGCCGAAAAGATCATTGTTGTTACCGGGGTAGTCACAGAAATTGAGAAAGCAGATACAACGATCAATTTGAAAATGGCTGATGTGGAATCAGGATCTTATATCATATTTGCCTTTCAAAAGCAGAATATGGCTGAGCCTAAGAACGTAAAGGAAGGCGATAAAATCTCCATCAAAGGATCATGCAGTGGAGGTTCGTATAGCGAAATACTGGGAACAGAATTCATCAGCTTTAAAAGATGTATCATTACTAAATAAACATTCTATTATTTTAAACTAAAAAAAACAAAAAATGAAAAAATCGATTCTTATCCTTGCCCTGGCCTTTACTACAGGCGCAGTTTTTGCGCAAAAGAAAACAACTACATCGGCGATCATTAATTTTGATGCTACCACCAGTATCGATGCTTTGCCAAAAGCTGAAAATACAACCGTTATTGCATCATTGGATACAAAATCCGGTGCAGTGGCTTTTGAGGCAAGCATTAAGAATTTTTCTTTCAGCAATCCAAAGATCCAGGAACATTTTAACAGTGGTGGATGGATGGATTCTGATAAATTCCCGGTGTCTAGCTTCAAAGGAACCATTACCAATCTTTCAGAAGTAGATTTTGCAAAAGACGGAAGTTATACTGCAAAAGTTGCGGGCGATCTTACCCTTCACGGCGTTACACAAAAAGTGAATACCACAGCAACAATCGTAGTGAGTGGCAAAAAAGTAAGTAGCTCTTCAGCATTCAGCATCAAGCTGGAAGACTACCAGGTAAATGGCGGTGCCATTGCCGCAGGAAAAGTAGCTAAAGAACCTAAAATTACTGTTGTAGCAGAATTCAAATAATTATTCCTGGAAAATCATAAAGGCTTTTGTTCAGTAATGGGCAAGAGCCTTTTTTATTCATTCAAACAATTTTTTTCCCGGCCTGATATTCAATATGCTTGCTTAACTTTATATCAGGGAACTCCCTTAAATAATTTTAGTAAGATGAAAAATAACCTGATCAAAATAATGGGGATGGTGGGTTTTATGTTTGCCAGTTTGAATGGTAAAAGCCAGGCACTTTCTTATTCCGACCAGGCAGTTGCATACAATCGCTTACTGGTAGAAAAGAATTCCAATACTTATGTCAGGATCGGTAATTATAAGGTAACCGGTACTCCATATTTATTTGGTGAAAATGAAGCAGGCAACCTGTATGGTACTTCCGGGAAACTGGAGAATGTAAAGATCCGTTATAATACGTATACACAGGAAGTTGAAGGATTAGGAGAAACAGGTACTGAAAAAGTGCGAATTGAATTCACCAATATCGATTCATTCAGTTTTAACAGAAATGGCAAGGTGCATGATGAAGTACATTTTATCAGAACTGCTTTCATTGATTCAACTGCAAAGGATTTCATGATGGTAATGTATGTGGGAAAAACCTACAGCCTGTATAAAAAGTATAAATCTGTATTAGCGATGTCTACTACAAATATTGGGCAGGTTGATCTTCGCCAGTTTGAACTTGAGTTTGATTATTATTATACGGGGCCTGGTTTCTATGGATTGAAAAAAATTAAAACAAATGATTCATTCCTTAAAAAAACGTTTAACGATAAGATTAATATGGATCAGTTCATAGATCAGCATGATAAGAAAAAAAGGATCAATGAATTTATGGTAGAACTTTTTGAAGCATTAAATAAATAGGGCAGGCTAAACCGCTCCATCAGAGTTTTTTAAAATAACCATTATCTCCCTCCTCTGGGTTTTTGGTGAACCCCATTTTTTCGATAAAGGCCCGGTGATTAGGATGATGCACATTGCTGTATTGCAGGCTTGATACTCCCCTGGAAAGAAGGAATTTTTTCTCCTGTTCAAATATGAACTTACCCACTTTATAATCACGGTATTTAGGTACAGTATAATTTATCTTCACTTCTGCGATGCCGTTATCTCCCAGTTCGGCTACAAATATATTGGCGATCACGATATCCCTTAATACCACAAAGCTGACCCTTTTACCCGTATCGGTAGGAATATAATCCGGGAAATATGCATGGATGTCCGCCTTATAAAATGAAAGGAACTTACCCAGCAACCTATCATCTTTTACCTGTTCAAATTCAAGCAGGTCGAAATTCTCCGTAGCCCTGTATATCTTGATGAGATAATACATGTTGATCAACAACAGTAAGGTGTTTGTCAATATAACCGGAAAAGCATGAATTAAAATTCCGTAACAAATAAAGGCCAGGCACCCGAAAGTATTCAGCCACCTGAATTTTAGATCATTGTTTACCATCAATGAAATGGCCAATAATATAGAAGCTATATAACCCAGGGCTTGTGCGATAATTTCTATCATAAATCAAAAGTCGGTTTGATGAACAGCAGTAGGGATGTTGGTTTTAAAAGGGCATAAAAGTAAATCATTTTCAATTAGCGGGCCCGTTGGGTTGATATGTTCCAAAAAAAATGCCTGCATCTGGTTAAGATACAGGCATAGGGAAGATTTTATCGACAGGCATTACATCAATGCACAAGAATTTTTTCTGTGGCCAGCCTGTTGCCGGCTTTGTCGGTTAGTTCTACCACAAACATCCCCGTAGCAACACCGGTAAGATTTACCTGTAGTGTTGTATAAGTTCTTCCAACCGGGAAGGCTTTGCGGTAAACCCTCGAACCTTTTGAGTCGTATATGACCAACTGTTGCACTGTATTAACAGCACCTGGGTTGTAATAGGAAACATTGAAATGCCCATCATTGGGTACAGGCCAGATAAATAACCTGTCGCTCATAGAATCCTGTATCGTTACCGGCAAGGATTGATTGCTGCAGGCGCCAGTATTTTCATCTGCTGCGGTAACCTGGTACGTTCCAATATCGTCTATCGAAATGATTCGGCTGCTGCCGCTGAAATTCGGGATCAAAACGCCGTCCTTTGTCCAGCTGAAAACAAAACCCGTTGAAGGGCTAACCGTAGCCGTTAGTAATACCGTTTGCCCCGGCAGGATTTTTGTTACTGCGGGTGTGGCCGTTAAACTCACCACAGGTAATGGGTTTGCTATTACAGTCACCGTAGCAGTTGCATCACATCCATTACCGTTCGATCCGGTTACGGTATAAGTTACAGGGTTGGGAACGGTAGGATTTCCGGCATTTACGGTAGGGAATACATGCACGGGATTGTCTGTGGAACTGATCGGCGACCAGGAATAAGTAGTGGCGCCACTGGCCGTTAGCAATACATCCGTTCCGGTGCATACACTGTTTTCACTGGCTGAAGCTGTAACCACCGGGGGAGCATTTACCGTGAGTAAGCCGGCATTGGATGTAACAGGTGATCCGCAACTTCCCGAAACAATCACCTGGTATAGGTTATTATTTTCCGCAAGCGTGATACCCGGCAGGGTATAGCTATTGGCCGTTGCCCCAGGAATATTTGCATAACTGGTTCCACCATTGCTGCTAAGCTGCCATTGATAAGTAAGTCCACCGCCGCTAGCCGTTACCGTGAATGTACTGGTTCCACCAGTGCATACTATTGCATTGGTTACTTGTGCAGTGATCGTTGGAGCTGTGTTAACAGTTACAGAAACATTGTCTGAAACGGTTAAACCACATAGCGTAGTAACTACCACATGGTATAGGTTATTTCCGATAGGAGCTGTCACACCGGTGATCGTATAGGATGCAGCAGTAGCCCCGGTAATATCATTAAATGTTACACCGCCATCAATACTTACCTGCCATTGATAATTAACGGTTCCGCTTACCTGCGTGTTGAAAGTAGCATTACCACCCACACATACAACCTGGGAAACGGGTTGCGTATTGATCACCGGATTTGCAATAGGTTGAATAATATATGTTAATGTGGTGTTTTGTGTAACTGTTCCTGCCACACCCGTAACCGTTATGTTATACGTGCCCGGCGTTAACGCAGTAGTATTATTCAGGGTTACCACTGTACTGTTGCCCGGCGTAACGGGATTAACAGAAAAGCTTACTGTTGTTCCTGCAGGATTTCCACTTGCCGTGAGATTGGCAGGGGTAATAAATCCGCCTACAGAGCTGGTTGGAAGGGTTACAGCCCCTGAAGTTTGTCCGCAGGTAATGCTCGCCGGAGTTGTATTGTCAAAACTAAATGTGCTTGGAGGCAGGCTGATAGAAAAATTGTTGTTAGAAATATCAAAGAATATATTGTTAATGGCTTCTACTTTTACCCTTGCTGTTGTTGTAGCAGACGGAAGAGTAGGAACGGTAATGCTTTCGCTGCCATCATTTACAGTAGATGCAAGCAATACCGTTGGGTAGGTGAGGCCACCATCGGTTGACAATGAAATTTTCACACTGGTGGTATTGATAGGAGCGGCATTGGTACCGGCCACATTCCAGGTGATGGTTTGGGTAGAACCACCTGCCCAACTTTCGCCTCCATTGGGGAAGTTAACGGTAAATGGTCCGGTACCTGCAATGGTATGCACCTGGAAAATACCGGTGTACCCGGTTTGGCAACCATCTCCTCCTGTTACGACACCACCACCGCCAGAGCGATTATCCCTTACCGTAAGCCTGAACTTAATGTTCCTGGCAACGGTAGGTAATGTTTCACCTTTTAATCCACCCATATTGGCCGGGGGCACTGCCGGAAGGTAATTGGCAATGATCCTGGCAATATCCGGAAAGGTTCTGCTGCCGGTTGTTTTTGGAGCCCTTGATTTAAACAAAGGTGCCGTAGTACTGGTAGCGCCGGCGTTCCAGGCTCCGGAAGGGCCAAGGTCCCATTCCTCCCAGCAATAAGTTAATGCATCGCCATCGGCATCAGTAGCCGTTGCCGTTAGTGTGAACGGAGTATTAATGGGAATATTAATGTCGTTGTTGTTCATGGAAGTAATCTGCGGCAAATTATTCCCGGTAGCCGATGCTACTTTACAAGTACCGCCTGCTTCAATGAAATTGCTGATCTCATCAAAACTGATGGTATGGAAAAAAGGATCACTGTGTGGCTGTATATCATCTGATCCGCAAATACCTGCATATGCCATGATGGTAGTACCACTGCCCACTTCATAGGCTGTACTTCCGTTTCGGTTTCCACCGCAACTGCTGGTTACACTGTTGAAAGTGTGATCACCGCCAAACTGGTGACCAATTTCATGCGCCACATAGTCAATATCATAATCATCTCCAACAGGATTTGATAAGCCTGTTACACCAAGGGCTTTCGAAGAAGCGTCACATACTACGCCAAGTCCGGCCAATCCGCCGCCACCCGTACTGAATGTATGACCAATATCAAAATTGGCCGTACCAATGATACTGGTGATGAAGGTCTGGCTTTCATCGATCAGGATGCCACCATCGTTATTAGCTGATGGAGAAAAAGGATCCAGTGCCGGTGTTAAGAATTCGAGCAGGTTGTTGTTGGCGATCAGGATAAGCCGCACAGCCACTTCATTTTCATATACACCATCTACCCGGTTAACGGTCGTTACAATGGCGGCATGCAATAAAGCAGCGGTGGTTCCTCCAACAGCTGCGGCATATTCACCCGTACAGGCTACTGCCAGGCGGTATTTATACAATTGGGTGCCCCTGCACGGACCAGCCGTTACATTTAGCAACCTGCTTCCTGCGTTTTCGGGTACGCTGCAAACAAATCCCGTATTGCGGCTATTTTCGCGGGTATAATAACTCATATAATGATGTATGTCGCCCCTGGCATAAGGATCAATGTAAACATTCCCATTTACAGATAAAATCTGCGCATGAAAACCAAAAGGAGTGTAATCAAAACGAATCGTCGCATAAGGGTCATCGATACCCTGTCCTGCAAAGGTTCGGCTCTCCGGAAATTTAGCTGCCAGCGCCGGTTCCTGGATACTGCTTTCCCAAACCCTGAAGCTTGCATTGCTTCCATCAGGCATCGGAAGAACAAGGGTTGGCGCCTGTTGGCGATTGAATAACGTTTCTTCAGAAGGAAGCGACCATAAAAATCTTTGTAATGATTCAACATCGGAAACGATGCTGGTCCTGCTTTTCTGTGGATTGATGACTTTTTTAAAACCGGATACGGGGATGGAAGAAGCTGCGATATCGGCAAAAAAATGCTGTTGGGCATGTAGGGTCATTGTTAAACCCAAGGTACAAAGCAATGCTGCAAGGTACCTGCTGAATTTGGACATAAGGAGTTTAATTAAATGGTAAGTATCAAATATATTGATAATATTTTTGTATTCACGAAAAGGTCTTTAAGTAAAAAACCAGGCTATTTGCCTGGTAGGTATTCCCATTTTTCCTTGTGATTCCCGGGATAGAAAATGATTACAACAACGATAAACTGATAATAGGTTTATGGTTTTTTGTTTTCCTTAAAACGCATGTCTGCTTTACCGTCTTTTTTTACATGCTTCCTGGCTTCCTTGTTCACTTTAAATCTTTTGTCTGCTGTACCATCTTTTTTCAATTGAATGTTATTAGCAGGAGCTGGTTTGATGCTGGCAACAGTAGCGCTCTTTACGGCACTGTTTGAAGCAGTAGTAGATTTTGCGGATGTTTTTGCAACTGGTTTTAAAGAAGCAGCAGCAGGTTTGGGTACAGCGGTCGATTGTTTGGGGTTTGTTGTTTGTGCAAATGATCCTGCCACAAGTGCAAATACCAGGGAACAGGCGGCAAATAATTTTTTCATTGTATTTCGTTTTAATTTTTAAAAATTTAATTCTGCAGACAAAAGTATATCGGCATCATTATTATTTAAGCTGCATAACAACCGGTTAACGTATCTTATTGATTGGTTATCACAGTGGAGGATCATCGTTTAACCAGTTTTTAACCATTGCCAGCTTGCCTGCAATATATTTGTATGCAACTTTACAATGGCCGGGTGAAATATTTTGAAGCATGCGTTCAACAACATTTAAATGGATCATACTGGTGGCAACAATTGCTATTGGTTTGCTGGTATCCGTTCAACTTTTCTGGTTGAACAAAATTTACAATTTCGAGCAAAAGGAATTTACCACCAGTGTTGTAAAAAGTATACAGGGTGTTTATGAAGATCTTGAACTAAGTAATTCGCAATCTACCCAACTGCAAAAACTTATTGAACAACCCAATGCAAATACTTTTTTATTCAGGATCGATAGCATTCCTGCAAAGGATGTGTTGAAACAGAATATCCTTAGCAACCTCGAAGGCTTCGGGGTATTTGCCGATTGTGAAGTGGCTTTATACAACGATTACACCCACCAGCATTTATATGAATTTTATTTGCCCGCTGCGGTATCTAAACATGGCAGGGATACCAGGATCGACCTGAAAATGTACCCAAAAGATTATCCTTATATCCAGTTATATTTTCCATACCGAAATAATTACATCATCAATTCAATGACCTGGTGGATCATTTCCAGTACCTTCCTGTTATTACTTCTTGTAGCCCTTGGGTTGAGCATATTTTACCTCTACCGTCAAAAATTCCTGAATGAAATTCAACTCGATTTCATCCGCAATGTGACGCATGAATTTCAAACACCGCTGACAACCTTAATGGTAGGATTGGATGCGATTGCCCGCCCGGGTATCATCGATCAGCCAGCAAAACTTTCCAAGTATACCAACCTCATGCAGGGGCAGGCTGCTTACCTCAAACAGCATATGGAAAACCTGATGGAAGTGATGAAAGCAGAAACTTCCGGACTTCAGGTTGATAAGGAACCTGTTGTTCCCAATGAACTGATCCCAAAAGCGATTACCCAGTTACACGTTATGATCGAAGAAAAGCAGGCTCAGGTTGAGCTGCACCTCGAATCATCAGGTGCCAGTATAACGGCAGGCAGTAACAGCATTTACCTGGTGATCCTTAACATCATTTCAAATGCGATCAAGTATTCGCCATTACCCAGGATCGTCATCCAGACTTCTGTGCAGAACGACCGGTACAGGATAACGGTAAGGGATAATGGCATTGGTATTGGCAGGCAATATATCAGCAGGTTGTTTAAAAAATTTTACAGGGTGCCCACAGGAGATATTCATAATGTAAAGGGGCTGGGACTTGGATTGTATTTTGTAAAGAAAGTTGTGGATGAACACAAAGGCAGCATTCATGTTAAAAGCATTGTAGGATCAGGAACCGAATTCATCATTGATTTACCCATCAGTTAAAAAATATATCATGCGCAATAAAGTAAATATTTTATTTGCCGAGGATGATAAAAGCCTTGCATTCATTGTTAAAGATGCCCTTGAAGAGGAAGGGTATAAAGTGTTGCATTGCGAAGACGGGCAAACGGCCATTGATAGTTTCGATAAAACGAAATTCGATATGTGCCTGCTCGACATCATGATGCCAATCAAAGATGGCTATACCGTTGCCAGGAAAATACGCCAGCAATCTGATGTGATACCGATCCTGTTTCTAAGTACCAAGAACCAGGAATCGGATAGGCTTAAAGGTTATGACAGTGGTGCCGATGATTATCTTTCCAAACCATTTAGCATGGCCGAGCTGCTGAAAAAAATTGAAGTATTTCTCCGGCGAAGTAGAAAATTGCATTCCGATCAGCCCGAAGAGTGTATGATTGGCAACATAAGGTTTTCTCCATCTAACCTTTCTGTGCAAACCGGCTCCGATTCAATCAGCATTACCCAAAAAGAAGCTGATATACTTAACTTCCTTTTCGAACATAAAAACAAAGTAGTGAAACGCGACGAGGTGTTGCTGAATGTTTGGGGCAAGAATGATTATTTCCTTGGCAGAAGCATGGATGTGTTCATTTCAAAAATTCGGAAATACCTCAAGGCCGATCCTGCCATTATACTCGAAACCATCCATGGAGTGGGGTTCCGCCTGAATGTGCCTGAATGATCATTTTAATCAGACTTAAAAAGTATGAAAGAACATAACGATAAATCCCCGCATATACTCAATGCGTCTTCAAATTTGCTGGGGATCTGTTTCATCCTCCTCACGTCATTAAAAGTGATGAAGATCTCTCAAACAACCATCATTGATGAGATCACTACCATTGCTATCATCCTCTTCATGGCATCCTGTTTATTTTCTTTCCTTTCTATCCGGGGAAATAAAAGTGCTGCCCTGGAAAAGATAGCCGACTTTATATTCCTGTCGGGATTGTTCCTCCTGTTCATCACAACCTTATTTTTTACATTCGATATCATTCGATAACAATCCTGTTTGTATCATCGCATAGGCGTATCCGTTAAAACAAAGAACCCGCTTCAGCTGAAACGGGTTCTTTGTTTATGACTTATTGAATTGATCTTAATGAATAATGATCTTTTCAGTTGCCAGCCTTTTTCCGGATTTATCGGTAAGTTCAATCACATACATACCCGTGCCAACCGAATTGAGGTTAACTTTTAAGGTAGTATAGGTTCTTCCGATCGGGAATGCTTTGTTGTAAACCCTGGCGCCTTTTGCATCATAGATAATCAGTTGCTGTACATTCGTTACACCACCTGGATTGTAATATGATACGTTGAAGTTGCCATTGTTTGGTACAGGCCATACGAAAATCCTGTTTGAAACAGAATCACTGATGGTGATCGCATCAGATACACTCTGGCATGCTCCAGTTGTGAGATCAGCCGCAGTTACCTGGTAAGTACCTACTTCATCAACAGTAACAACCCTTGAGCTGCCTGTGAAGCCTGGAATTTCAATGCCATCTTTTGTCCAGGTAAATCCAAATCCTGTACCTGGATTAACTGAAGCAGTCAATGTCACGCTTTGGCCTGGCAGGATCTTGGTGATCGCTGGGGTAGCCGTTAATGTAACAACTGGTAATGGGCTTGCAATAACCGTAACATTTGCAGTGTTCTGGCATCCGTTACCGTCAGTTCCGGTTACGGTATAGGTAACAGGATTCGCTACATCAGGATTTGATGGATTCACTTCAGGATTTACAGTTACCACTGCAAGAGCTGGAATAGTACCCGGTGCCCACGTGTAGCTTGTTGCACCAGTTGCCGTTAAAGTTACAGCGGTTCCGGTACAAACACTTGGTTCGCTGGAGGTAGCCGTTACCGTTGGTAAAGCATTAACGGTAAGCGTTGCAGCACTTGATGTTGCAATAGCAGCACAAGTTGCATTTGAAACAAGTACCTGGTAGCTATAATTGTTCATAGCAGCCGTAACAGCAGGTGTTGTATAGCTTGCATTGGTTGCACCTGCAATATTTGTGAAACCTGTTCCGGTATTTAACTGCCATTGATAAATGGAAGCATTGGTACCTGCAACAGTTAACGTTGCTGTAGATCCCTCACATGTTGGAGTGAGGCTCGGTTGAGTGGTTATCACTGCCGGGCTAACAACCGTTAACACAGCAGCATTAGAAACAGCTGTAGGAGTACAAGCGCCTGCTACTACAACCTGGTATTGATAGGTGTTCAAACCTGCGCCAATTGCATTCAGCGTATATGTAGCAGAAGTTGCACCTGGAATATCAGTAAATCCTGATCCGGTGTTAACCTGCCATTGGTAACCTGTACCGGTACCTGTTGCAGCAGCAGTAAAAGTATGATTGCTGCCAGCGCAAAGGGTTACACTGGTAGGTTGTGTAGTGATGGTAGGCAACGTCTGCACGGTAAGTGTTGCAGTATTTGAAGTAGAAGCTGTAGCACAAGATGCATTAGATAAAGTTGCCTGGTATAAATAACCATTCTGAGCAGCTGTTACACCGGTAATGGTCAATGTCGCATTTGTTTCACCGGTGATATTGTTGAAACCGCTTCCGGTGTTCACCTGCCATTGGTAAAGTATGCCTGAGCCACTACCCGCCACCGTGAATACCGCATTTGAACCTTCGCAGGCCGTAACGTTTACTGGTTGAGTAGAAATGCTCACCGAGCTGCTAACGGTCAATATAGCTACTGTAGATGTAACAGGAGCTCCACAAGTTCCTGAAACGATCACCTGGTATTGGTAATTGTTCTGGGCAATGGTGATACCATTTAATGTGTAAGATGCAGTAGTTGCACCCGGGATGTTAGTGAAACCTGAACCAGTGTTTTCCTGCCATTGGTAACTGAGTCCGGTTGAAGGAGTAGCAACTACCGTGAATGTATTGCTGTTACCTGTACAAACAGCCGCACTGGCAGGTTGGGTAGTAATGGCCGGGGCTGAATTAACAGTAAGTAAAGCTGCACTGGAAGTAGTTGTACCACATAATGCAGTTACCACTACCTGGTATTGATTATTGTTTAAACCAGCTGTTACTCCATTGATAGCATATGTTGCTGAAGTTGCACCTGGAATATTCGTGAAACCAGCACCGCTGTTAACCTGCCATTGATACGTTACAGTTCCTGTAGCAGCAACGGTAAAGCTGGTATTGCCACCTTCACAAAGTGTAACGGCAACTGGTTGGGTAGTGATTGAAGGAGCAGCACCTGGATTAACTGTAAAGGTTAACGTACTGTTTTGTGTGATAGCACCGGCAATACCTGTAACAGTTACATTATAGGTTCCAGGAGCCAATGTATTTGTATTGGTCAATACAACATCTGTGCTGTTTCCTGGTGTTAATGGGTTAGATGCGAAAGTAACTGTTGTACCGGCAGGGTTGCCAGCAGCAGTTAAATTGATCGGGGTATTGAATCCACCTTGAGCAGCAGAAGTTAATAAAATAGAAGCTGATGCTGCACCGCCACAAGTAACAGTAGCTGGTGTTGTCGCTCCAAAAGTAAATCCGCTTGGAGGAATGGTGATGATAAAGTTTGTGTTAGAAATGTCGAAGAAGATATTTCCAACGGCTTCAACCCTCATCCTTGCAGTTGTAGTTGCCAAAGCAGGAACTGTAATGGTTTCTGAACCATCATTAGCCGTTCCGGCAGATACAACAGTAGGGAAGGTAAGGCCACCATCTGTAGATAAGGTTATTCTTACATCGCCTACGTTTATAGGAGCTGCATTGGTACCTGAAACGTTCCAGGTTACTGTTTGCGTAGAAGCACCTGCCCATGTTTCACCACCATTTGGTGCGGTAATGGTAAATGGTGCTGTACCTACTGCGTTTACCTGGAATACTGTTGCAATGCTGCAACCATCTCCGCCCGAAACAACGCCGCCACCACCGGCTCGGTTATCCCTAACCGTTAACCTGAATTTCATGGTACGGGCAACGGTTGGTAATACTTCACCGCGTAAACCGTCCATAGCAGACGGCGCTCCATTACCCGGATAATTTGCTGCAATTACCCTTGGATCAGGGAATGTTCTGCTGCCAGACGTTTTTGAAAGACGTGTACGGAATAAAGGACGGGTTGTACTTGAGCCTGCAGAAAGCCATGTTCCTGCTGGTCCTATATCCCAACCATCCCAGTTATAAGTAATAGCATCACCATTTGCATCTGTAGCAGTTGCCGTTAAGGTGAAAGGCGTATTAATTGGAATGCTGATATTATTATTGCTCATTGATGTAATAACTGGCAATGTATTACCGTTCGGAGTTACTACGCCACAGTTTGCACCACCGGCCTGTAAAAAGTTGCTGATGGCATCAAAACTGTTTGGATGAAAAACAGCATCACTGTTTGGTTGAATGTTATCGGCTGATCCGCAAATTCCTGCATAAGCCATAATGGTTGTTCCACCACCTGGTTCGTATGAACCTCCTGCAGCAGCCCCTCCGAAACATAAGGCTGAGTTAAAAGTATGCGGAGCACCAAACTGGTGACCCATTTCATGCGCTACATAGTCAATATCAAAACCATCTCCGATCAACGTTGGAGCACCAGTGGCACCCCTGGCTTTTCCAGATCCGCATACTGCATTTAACTGGGCAAGGCCATTGTCATCGGAAGTGAAAATATGGCCAACATCATAATTTGCAGAACCAATAACTAAATCAGTATTGGTTTGGTTGGCATTTAACAAGGCGCCATTAATGGTGTTTACAAATGGATCTGATGCACCATTCAAATATTCAATGAGGTTATTATTAGCTATAAGTACCATTCTAATTGCCATTTCGACTTCGTATACACCCGTAATGCGGTTTACAGAAGTAACAATGGCCGCATGTGTTGGGCCGGCAACACCGCCACCAACTGCTACAGCATATTCACCCGTACAAGCAACCGCAAGGCGGTAAGTACGTATTTCAGTACCGCGACAAGGACCAGCCAAGCTAGACGTAGATCCGTTAAAGTCACGGTTCATGCCTTCAGTTTCATCAAAAAGGCAATTGAACGGAGTACTTCTCCTGTTGTCTTTGTGAAAATAACTGATGCAGAATTCTGTACTTCCTTTAGCATACGGATCGATGTAAATCCTTCCGGTTACAGCAGATAAGATCTGCGCCCTGAAACCAAAATACGGGCTGTAATCGAAACGGATCGTAGCATATGGATCGTCTATGCCTTGTCCGGCAAAAGTTTTGATCTCAGGAAATTTGGCTTCAAGGCCTGGTTCCTGGATGCTGCTTTCCCAAACACGGAATTTGGCTGAATGCCCGTCTGGCATTGGCAATTCCATGATAGGAGCCTGGTTCCTGTTGTACAGGATCGTCTTTTCTGCTGGTAAAGACCAGAGGAAATTCTTCAACTGTTCATTGTTCACAGACAATGTCCTGAATTTTACAGGAGTAATGGCCTGCTTCAGATTTGAACTTGCGATTTTAGCATCATTGGCATTGCTGAAAAAATTATTCTGCGCTACCACTGAAACACAACCGACAAATACAAACAAAAATGTTAGGGAGAGTTTGTAGATTTTTTTCATAAAAAGTGTGCTTAGTTGATAAAGACCAAATATATCATTAATTGGTATTTTGGCCAAATACTTAACAATTTCAGACACATGGTCTGTTAACCACTTACGTTTGAATGCAGGTTCATGCCACTCATACCGGAATAAAGCATTTCATATAATCTTATGGTCAATAAACGAAACTTATCGTACTTTGGTTGAAAGTATAGCAAAGAACCAAACGGTTCTATTTATTTCATTCAAAACAAATAAAGCCATGAAACAATTTCTGATTAAAAAAAAGCATGCCATAGCCGGAGTAACTACCTGCCTGCTCATGGGCGGTATCGCCCTCTCATTCCAGGATACCCCGTTTGTAAACCAGATCCTGAATCAGCAGCCAGGCCAAAAGGATACTGTCCCCTTTAAAAATTCCCGCGGAACAATGAAAATGAAAGATTTTGACCGGTTACTGGAAGGATTCGACGAAAACATGTTGCAGGTCAGCGAATCAATAATGAAAATAGACCTTACTGGTATTGAAAAGCAACTGGAACAATCCTTAAAAGCCATTGACATTGAAAAGATCATGAAGGAGGTGGACGGGTCTCTCCAAAAGATCGACTTTGATAAAATACTGCAGGATGTTTCTGCTTCAATCGCCCATATCGATTGGGATGATAAACAAACAGAGCTGAAAAATGCATTTGCAGAAGCCAAGGCAGACATTAAAAAAGCCAGGGAGGAAATGAAAAATGTGGATACAAAGGAAATCAGGAAAGAAATGGAGCATGCCCGCCTGGAGTTAGCTAAAAGCAAGGATGAATTTAAAAAGATCGACCTGGAAAAGATCATGTCTGAAGCAAGGAGCAGTATACAGGAAGCCAAAAAGGAACTGGCCGGCATTAAAAAGATGTTCACTGAAATGGAAGCCGATGGGCTGATCAATCAAAAAGATGGTTTCAGCATTGAATACAAAAACAAGGAACTTTTTATCAATGGAGAAAAGCAAAAGGATTCTGTCAGGGATAAATATTTGCCTTATTTTAAAGACGATCATTTCCAGGTTACCATAGAAAAAGAATAACCAGGATTTATTAGAAAAGCGGGCTGTAATGATCCCGCTTTTTTTATATCCTTACTTCATCCTGTTAAAGAAGATTGAAAATACGCTGTGATGGCCAACGTCATCGCGTGATTTTAGTTAATCGCAGCTGATTGTTGTAACATTGCAAATAAAAAGTATGGGAAAAAGGATCAGCTATTTTTTATTTGTATCTACACTCTTGTTCGGCATTTTTTCCTGTAAAAAATCAGACTCAACTCAATCTTCTTTTTCAAAAAAAGTAAAGACCTATGTTGTTGACGAATCAAATGCCTCAGGAAGAACCATCGATAGTTTTACGGTTTATTATGATGCCACTGATCGTATCTTAAAAGCATTGTCTCCCGACTCTTCGATATTGTTTCGATATTTATCTGGTACCACATTTAGCAAACAGGTAAAATCAGATAGCATCACCACGTTAATTGAATTGTTTTATGTAAATGCCAATAATCTCATCGATAGCAGCCTACGCTATACCATTGACGGTGATTCCATCAAACAAAAATTTGAATACAACGATCAACAACAGTTGACCGTAAACAGAACATATCATTTTACAAATAGCCAGGGATTGATACTGCATCGTACCAATGATTATACGTATGATGCCAATGGTAACAGGATAAAAGATGTAGAATCAGACGAACTGGGCAATGTTATGTCAACAACCAACTTTACGTATGGAGAGCAATCGGCAGATTTATTTACCATCAGAACCTTCTTTGAACCAACAGCTTTCAGGAATCTTCCCCTTACGGAATCTACAATATTTAGCGGGAGCGGTAATACTGTTTCCTCACAGTATGTTTATACATTTGATGAATTCACCAGGGTGACCTCACAAACCCAGGCAGATAACCTGGGGAATACAATTGTTCGAACATATAAATATTAAAGAGTACCCGTTAATGGTTTTCACCGGGCATAAAAAAAGGCTGTTGTTTCAACAGCCTTTTTTTATGCATTTTAAAGAGTTATCAGAGGATAACAACTCTCAATGTTTTTATTTTATTGTCCATTACATACCGGAGTGTATATACGCCAGCTGCAAATCCATTTGTATTGATATTGGTAACCAGGTTTCCATCTTTACCGATTGTCAATTTCTTTTCAAGCATCACTTTTCCGTCAGGTGAAAGTAACTGGATGGCTGCATTATTTGCCTGGCCAACATGTTTGATACTTACATTGAAATTTCCACGGCTTGGGTTTGGATAAACCATGGCTTCATCCATTAATACAGGGGTGAACAAAGAAGTACTGTTTCCATTTCTTGCCTCCTCTGTATTATTTACGGGAGTGTTTTGGGTGAAAGTAGAAGCGCAACCACTATTCGTTAACGTGAGTTTTCTTAATGAACTGTTTCCGCAGTTGGATGCTGACATCACAGAAATAAATCCGCCATTAAAATCAGCATATTCAACAAGGATGCTGGTTGTGCCCTGGCCCGATACGATGGTAGCTCCTGCCGGTACCGTCCACTGGTATGATTCTGCAGCAATTACTGGACCTGGAATGGAATAGACCACACCATCCCTTACTCCAATGAATGGACAAACATTTGTAGGTCCGGTGATCATGCCTGGCGTTGCCGGTATT
>JAKQKY010000297.1 GCA_029560415.1 Bacteroidota bacterium
CAAGTTTTCCAATATCCAACTAAGAAAAGCTTAAATCCAATATCAGTCAACTTCTACTTTTTAAAATTGATAAATACGCTTAATATCTTATTTATCCTTATGAAAACCAAAACGAAATCCAGATCCTGACCAAAGACCAACAAAACCAAATCCTTGCCTATGCTGCCAACACAGCGATGATGGCGAAAACCAACGAATCCAGATCCTGTAGAAAGAACTAAAAACCAATTCCAGCCTATGCTGCCAACCACAGCGATGATGGCGAAAGACCAAAGCACTGAAACCAGGATAACCGTATTTTTTACTATAGAGCCAACACTCAAGTAAAAGCCAATCCTGAAAAACCAGCAAGTGTAAAAAGTTGGTTGAAAAAAATTAAACTCCCGTGTAATTGCGGGAGTTTTTATTTGGAAAAAGTCTAAGGGTAATTAATATGTAATAATTAATAATTCCTCCAGGTACTGGAGTATACTTTGTTTGATAAGTAATCAAGCTCTGTGAAACTCTGTGCAGTACTCTTTTCACTCTGTGGTTTTCTTCTTGTTATCAATAAAGGAAAATTTAAAATAAATCCTCGTATAGTTTGTCCATCCATTATACCCCTTGTGGTTTAAAGAATTATTAATTACTAATTCTTAATTACCAATTATTCCACTTCGTGTACTTCGTGCCTCCTTTGTGTTCCTTGTGGTAAAATGAATTTTTAATCCCTCATTCTTAAATATCAGCCGAAAAAAATTCAAGTTTTTTCTGGCTAGAAAAATTCTTAATTACTAATTAACCTATATGATTCTTCCTACTAAACAAACCACCATCCAACAACCGTTAATCTACGATTCTACTTAAACCCAATACAGCAAAGCATTTCAACAATAATCGCCTTGAATCTTTACATCATTCTCAATCTATTCAATACGTAGATTTACGAATCCAAAAATCGTAAGCCTCCTACCCATTTCACAGTTGATCTACGAGTTGACCGGTAATTACGTCATACCAATAAAAGCGCAATACCGCTCTTGTATGGCAGTCATATTCGCCGCATCTTTGTATCAGAAAATGATTGATAACAAAACGATCGGTCATCATCCAAAAATCCAGATAAAACCAAAACATTTAAAATCCAAAATCTAAAACCAATTATCCAAATCCTAACGAAGAGCTAAAAAACCAAATCCTGCCTATGCCTTAAAAAGCGATGATGGCGAAAAACCAAAACAGTATCCAAATCCTAAAGAAGACCAAGAAACCAAAATCCTGCCTATGCCCTTAAAAGCGATGATGGCAAAAAACCAAAACCGAATCCAGAATCCTAAAGAAGACCAAGAAAACCAAATCCAGCCTATGCCGTAAAAAGCGATGATGGCGAAAAACCAAAACCAAATCCAATATCCCAAACGCCTATGCTTTGTAAGCGATGATGGCGAAAGACCAAGACACTGAAACCAGGATCATTTTATTTTCACCATAATGGTAACTATCCAAACAAAATAAAAGCCAATCCTGAGAAACCAACCCCCAAGAAGTTGGTAAAAACATTCGCTTCCACCATGCAGGGCATTATGCCTGAGATGGTGGAAGTCTTTTTTTATGGTATTACCTTATTTTTAAGGTATGATACTCTCCTCTTCCGATGAGCTGGGTTATGTTCCGAAACGAATCATTTCCCTGGTTCCATCCCAAACAGAATTGCTGCATAATTTCAAACTGGATACCGAAACCATCGCCATCACCCGGTTTTGCGTGCACCCGTCAGATTGGTTTTCCAGCAAACAAAAAATCGGCGGCACAAAAGCCCTGCACATTGAAAAGATCCTGGCACTTGAACCCGACCTTATCATTGCAAATAAAGAAGAAAATATACAGGAACAGGTCGAAGCCCTGGCAGCACATTGCCCGGTGTGGGTCACCGAGGTAAAAAACATGGAAGATGCCCGTCAAATGATCGCAGACATTGGAAAATTGACCGGAAGATCATCACAGGCTTCTTCTTTGGTTCAGTCGATCGATCTTACATTCAACGAACTAAAACCACTTCAATCATCTCCAAATACGGCCTACCTGATCTGGAAAGATCCCCTGATGACCGTTGGCGGCGATACCTTCATTCATAACCTGATGGAAAAGGCCGGATTTCACAACATTTTTTTCGACACAGAAAGATACCCCGAGATAACCCTGGAAGACCTGCTATCAAAGAATTGTAACCTGATATTGTTATCTTCAGAACCATATCCATTCGGCGAGAAACATGTGGCGGCATTTCAGGATTCTTTGCCTGGGGTTAAAGTATTATTGGTAAATGGAGAAATGTTCAGTTGGTATGGAAGCAGGTTGTTGGAAGCACCGGCTTATTTTCAAAAATTACAGGTTGAAGCAGGGCTTGCATAAGTTCCTGATTTTATTATCATTCATTTCTTATTTTTGTAAAAAAAATAAATCTATGGCTGCGAGTAAAATTATTGAATTATTAGGCAAAGATGCCGACAGTTTATTGAATCATACGTGTAAAACGATCACGAAAGATCAGATACACCTGCCCTCGCCTTCTCATGTAGAAGACAGCTGGATCAACAGTAACAGGAACAACCAAACACTTCGCAACCTGCAGGCCATGCTCGGTAACGGAAGGCTGGGCGGTTCAGGATATGTTTCCATCCTCCCGGTAGACCAGGGTATTGAACACAGCGCCGGTGCATCTTTTGCGCCCAATCCCATTTACTTTGATCCTGAAAATATTGTAAAACTCGCCATAGAAGCTGGTTGCAATGCTGTTTGTTCCACCTTTGGTGTACTTGGTATCATCAGCCGTAAATATGCTCACCGCATCCCAATGATGGTGAAACTCAACCACAATGAATTTTTAAGCTATCCAAATAAATTCGACCAGGTGATGTTTGGACAGGTGAAAGCCGCCTGGAACATGGGTGCTACTTCGGTTGGTGCAACTGTTTATTGGGGAAGCCCCGAAAGTGCCCGCCAGTTACAGGAAGTAGCCAATGCGTTTGAGTTGGCCCATGAACTGGGAATGGCCACCGTGCTTTGGTGTTATGTTCGCAACAACGGATTTAAGATCGAAGGAGTAGATTACAGTACCGCAGCTGATTTCACCGGCCAGGCCAATCACCTTGGGGTTACCATCCAGGCCGATATCATCAAACAGAAATTACCTACCAACAATGGTGGATACAATGCTACGAAACATGGTAAAACATCTCCCCTTGTATATAGCCAGTTAACCACCGATCACCCGATCGACCTCACCAGGTACCAGGTAGCGAATTGCTATATGGGTCGTGTAGGTTTGATCAACAGTGGCGGAGAAAGCAAAGGTGCAACCGATATGGCTGAAGCAGTTACTACAGCAGTTATCAACAAAAGAGCGGGCGGCATGGGTCTTATCAGTGGACGTAAAGCATTTCAAAAGCCAATGAAAGATGGCATTGAACTGCTGAATTCTATCCAGGATGTATATTTGGACAACAGTATCACGATCGCGTAATTTATTATCGTTTAATATTGTTTAAGGTTTTAAAAACATTACAAGATTATCACCCTAAACATTTAAACCTTTAAACGAATAGCATGAGACAAGATGAAGATTTCGACGCCAACCTGGCTGGAGAGGAAGGAGTATCAGAAGAGATAAAAAAAAGCTGGTTTAAAAGGATTAAAAAGGGAATTCTTACGTCAACCAAAGACAAAAAGGATGCCCCGGAAGGACTATGGTCGAAATGCCCGAATTGCAAATACACCTGCACCATTTCTGAACTGGGTGAAAGTAAATACGTTTGTCCAAAGTGCGAATATCATCACCGGATAGGAAGTGATGAATATTTTGAAATATTATTCGACAACAATGTATACACAGAGTTGTTTGCCAATATTAAATCAAAAGATCATCTTGGGTTTGTAGACCTGAAGCCTTATAAAGACAGGCTGGAAGAAACTTATGCCAAGACAGATATCCACGATTCCATTACCGTGGCACATGGGAAGATAAATGAACAGGACCTGGTTGTTGCCTGTATGGATTTTGAATTTATTGGCGGAAGTCTTGGCAGTGTGATGGGCGAAAAGATCTCCAGGGCCTGTGATTATTGCATCAAACATAAGATTCCGTTCATGATCATCAATAAGAGCGGTGGCGCCAGGATGATGGAAAGCGCTTTTTCTTTGATGCAGCTCGCCAAAACTTCGGGAAAATTACTCCAGCTCAGCGAAGCAAAGATCCCGTACATTTCATTGTGTACCGATCCAACCTTTGGTGGTACCACTGCGTCCTTTGCCATGTTGGGCGATATCATTTGTGGCGAACCCGGTGCCCTCATTGGATTTGCGGGCCCCAGGGTTATCAAGGAAACCATAAAAAAAGATCTTCCCCCCGGCTTTCAACGTTCCGAATTTTTGCTTGAACATGGATTCCTTGATTTCATAGTTCATCGGAAAGAACTAAAGGAAAAGATCAATACAGTGCTGTTGTTATTCAGTCATTGATCAGTGTATTTAGTTGTGCTTTAAATAAACTTATAAACGGTTCTGTTAAACAGAACCGTTTTTTTTTTAATTTATTGAAATGACTATTGGTTGAATCAAACCTTCCCATTACCTTTAGCACAGTTTTCATAGGGTACGGATTAAAAACGAACCGGGGTTTCTACCCTGGTTTTCTTTTTTTAGAGTGGTTTAGATTTGTGTATCCTTATCCTGGCCACACAGATCATTTTCAGAATCTGCCATTCCGGTAATATCTTTACAAAAAATCAACAGATTGGAAATCAGCAACCGCAAGGCATATTATGAATATTTTTTTGAAGCAAGTTATATTGCGGGCATGGTGTTATCGGGCACTGAGATAAAATCTTTGCGGGCCGGCAAAGCCAGTTTTAACGATAGCTACTGCATCTTTCATAACGGTGAGCTGTACGTGAAAAGCCTGCACATTTCAGAATATGCATTCGGAACTTATACCAACCACGAGCCGTTGCAGGAGAGAAAGCTATTACTTAATAAAAGGGAATTAAGAAAACTTGAATCGAAAATAAAAGAAAAAGGATATAGCATCATTCCCCTTAGGATATTCCTCAGCGAAAAAGGCCTGGCAAAAATGGAGATCGGCCTTGGCAAGGGTAAAAAAGTATATGACAAACGTAACACGATCAAGGAAAGGGAAGCTGATCGTGATGTGAAAAGAAAGTATGGTATCTGATCATGACTTCCTTTTGCTGTTCATAAAATTGCGGAAATCACTTCTTTAATGCCCCAGGATTAACATTCACTTAAACTCAGCGGAACATTTACGGCCAGTCCTCCATCAGAGGTTTCTTTATACTTGCTGTTCATGTCAAGGGCAGTATCCCACATGGTTTTTATGACACCGTCGAGGCTCACTTTGGCAAAATCGGGAGAGCTCTGTAAGGCAAGCTGGCAGGCGGTGATTGCCTTGATGGCTCCCATGGTATTGCGTTCGATGCAGGGTATCTGTACGAGGCCGCCGATGGGATCACAGGTCATTCCAAGGTGGTGTTCCATCGCTATTTCAGCTGCCATCATGGCCTGGCGTTGAGTGCCTCCGAGGCTTTCGGTAAGTGCTGCTGCTGCCATGGCACTGCTGACGCCGATCTCGGCCTGGCATCCGCCCATTGCTGCCGAAATGGTAGATCCTTTTTTAAAGATGCTGCCTATTTCAGAAGCAGTCAATAAAAAATGAATGATCTTATCGTCTGTATTGCCGTCACAAAAAAGAATAAAGTATAGTAAAACGGCTGGTATCACTCCTGCTGCCCCATTGGTAGGTGCAGTTACTACCCTGCCAAACGAGGCATTTTCTTCATTTACAGCAAGGGCAAAACAACTGACCCAATCAAGTATATAATTAAACTGGCTTCCACCTGCTTTAACCTGCTCCATCCAACTGTCAAAATCACTATAGAATTTATGTTTCAACAGTTTTTTATTTAAAGCGAAGGCACGACGTTTTACCTGTAAGCCGCCAGGCAAACTCCCTTCTGTATGGCATCCGCGATAAATGCATTCTTTCATTACCCGCCAGATATTCAGAATAGCTTCGCGGGTTTCTTTTTCTTTTCGCCAAGCTGATTCATTTTCGAGTACCACTTCACTGATGCTCATGCCGGTGCTTCGGCACCAATGCAATAAATCGCCAGCGGTATTTATAGGAAACGGCAGCTCTATTTGCTGATCCTGGCTCACCTGTTCACCTTCTTTCACAACAAATCCCCCCCCAATTGAATAATAAGTTTCTGCAAAGCTGTCACCCTGGGTCGTTTCCACCAAAAAAGTAAGTGCGTTTGGATGAAATGGCAAGGATTCACCAAATAAGAATTCAATATCTTCAACCGGGTTAAAATCAATTTCATGCCTGCCAGCCAGCAACAATTTTTGCATGGCTTTAATATCGTTGATACGCGGGGTAATACTATTCACTTCAAATATCACGGGATCTTCTCCACTTAAACCTAATTGGATGGCAATATCGGTACCATGACCTACCCCCGTTTTAGCCAAAGAACCATACAACAACACTTCTAACCTGTTAACGGAATTGAGCAGGTTTTTTTCTTCGAGCGACCTGGTAAAACGTTGTGCAGCCCGCCATGGGCCCAATGTATGGCTACTGCTTGGGCCAATACCAATTTTAAACATATCAAATATTGAAATGGCTTCGTGGCTCACGTTGTAAATTTTTAAAATAAAAAAGGCTTTGATACAGATCAAAGCCTAAATTAATTAAAGAAAACGGTTATTGAACAGATAACAGGTCGATATCAAATTTTAAATACGCATTTGCCGGAATGATCACATTCCCATTTCCATCCCTGGTAATGGCAGCGCCATAAGCCATTGAAGGCGGAACAAACATCGTGATGAATCCTCCTCCCCTGATTACAGGCAAAGTACGGCGCCATCCATGTATCAACTGGCCCAACACAAACTGGGCAGCTCCGGTGTTAACTGTTGCAGAATCGAAAGAGGTATTACTTCCCATCAAATATGCATTGTAATAAGCGGTAAGGTTAGAACATGCAGCAGGTGTGACTGTGCCAGTACCTGTACGTCCAACTATATAAAATACTCCGCTTGGGTGCTGAGTTGCTACGAGAGAATTGGCGAGCATATACCGGTTCAGCGAATCGATCTCCGCTGTAGTAGCAGTTTGAGTAGATTCTGTAAGCGTACATCCCTGTATACTGTCTTTAACACAAGATGCCATTACAACCGGCACTCCCAATAATACTAAAAACCATTTTTTCATATATGTATTTTTTATGTAGACTGATTTTTTTCCTTTAATGCTGCATCCTCCTTCTGTTGTCGGCTTGTTAATTCCTGGTAAAGCTGTTCATTCATTTCCCATTTGAAATGCATTCGGGCATAAGAAAAAAACAGGATGCTGATGGCTACTGCAATTAATATAGTAACCGATACACTGGATGCAGATTGCGATATTTTAGTGTACCACTGCGGTGACAGAAAATAAACCAGTGCAATAGACACCAGGATCGGTACCCCAAACAACATGGCCATTGGTAAGCCCCTGCTTAATTTGCTCAGGAACCGGCTATGCTCATCCCTTACCTTTACCCAATGTTCAAGAAACCTTATTTCCTTTTCAGAAAGCATATGCAAAATTACATGAAATCAATGTAAGAGTTTGTAATATTATGGATATATTGCACAACGCTAATTTCAACTCTCTGCATGAAGATCGAACAGTTAATTGTACAGTTTCTCTACAAAAATAAAAAAGTCACTCTCCAGGATATAGGTATATTTTACCTGTCGCCAGATATCATCATCCCTGAAGATTCTGATAAGGAAACGGTATTGCCCGAAAATGCAATTCGTTTCGAATACAATACCAAGGCAGCACAGGATGAAGACCTGATCAATTACATTGTTCAGCAAACCCGCAAAATAAAACCGCTGGCTACTTCTGATCTCGAATCATTCACCATTCTTGGAAGGCAGTTTATGAATATCGGAAAACCCCTGCCCATTGAGGGGCTTGGTATCCTGCAAAAAAATCAATTGGGTGGCTATGAATTTATCCAGGGAAGTTCGATGAACACCAGGCTGGAACCGCAACCAACCTTGCTACGGGAAAAAGAAAAAGAAGCCATCGTGTTTACCACACCGGCCCGCACTCCCGGAAATAAAAACACTTTAATGGCCATTGTTGTTATTGCGATTCTCATTGCGGGTGCAGGTATTTTTTACTATTGGCTGAAAGTTGGCAAGAATAAAAAAGCTGACAGCCCGGTTGTGATCGAAATGGCCGATACAACGGTCGTTCCAGCAGACACAACCAGGCCGGTAGTAGTTCAGGCTCCAGATACAACACGCCAGCCTGTTACTAACCCCGACGGATATACGTTCAAGGTTATCATCAAAGAATACAATACAAAAGAGGCTGCAGAAAAGGCATTAAAAAGACTCAGCAGTTATGGTCATTCGTTACTGATGAATCAAAAAGACTCTTCAACCTACGTTATATCCATGCCATTCAAAAAGCCTGCATCAGATTCTTTGCGCACGCGTGATTCCATTAAAGTTCTGTTTGGAGGAAAACCATATATTGAAAACAGGTAAGCGGGCAAGATGCAATTTATCAGGAAAAATATTTTTACTTTTTTTTGGATCATTGCATTTCTAGACCTTTTATTCCTTCAATTGCAGCAACCCGGAATGCACATTGTATTCAAACCCATGCTGCTCCCCGTTCTCCTGTTGGCAGTTTTATTAAATACGAGGCCCGGACGGCTAAGGCACTGGCTGGTTGCAGGCTTTCTTTTTTCGTTTGCAGGAGATGTTTTCCTGTTATTCGACAACGCAGAACCGATGTATTTCATTGCCGGCCTCTCCTGCTTCTTACTTACCCATATATTTTACATCATCCTTCTTCTACAGGTGAAACAACGATCAAAAAGTATGTTGAAACAGCAGCCTTTACTCTTGATTTTTGTTGCAGCTTACTGCTCCGCTTTGCTATACCTGCTTATGCCATCGCTCGGCGAATTAAAGTTACCAGTGATCATCTATGCAGTTGTGATCGGGATCATGGTTTTAAGCAGTTTACATGCCTATCGATCACTTCCAAAAGAAGCCGGAAAATATATAGTTTGCGGCGCCATTTGCTTCATCATGTCGGATACGCTCCTTGCAATAGACCGGTTTTATAAACCGCTTCAATATGCAGGCGTGGCTATTATGCTCACTTACTGTATGGCACAATTCCTGATTGCAAAAGGATTCATAAAAATGCAGGATTAGAAGGACAACTGTTTTACTTTTGCTGAAGATTACCCATTAGAACAAACACTATGGATTTTATTGATTATTACCAGGTATTGGGCGTTGAAAAAAATGCATCGGCAGATGACATTAAAAAAGCTTACCGTAAGCTTGCCCGCAAGTTTCATCCAGACATCAACCCCAACGATAAAGAAGCGCATAAGAAATTTCAACAGATAAACGAAGCCAACGAAGTGTTGAGTGACCCGGAGAAAAGAAAAAAATTTGATCGTTACGGAAAAGACTGGCAGCATGGCGAAGCTTATGAAAAGGCCCGTCAGAATCAGCAGCAACAGTACACCTATAATGGAGAAGAGTTTTCAGGTGATTATGGCGATGATCGTTTCTCTGATTTTTTCTCATCCCTGTTTGGGGGTGGCGGGCAACGCAAAACTAAATTCCGTGGGCATGACGTAAATGCAACGCTTAATTTAAACCTCACAGATGCCTTTACAACTCATCCGCAAACCATTACGCTAAACGGGAAAAATATTCGAATCAAGATCCCTGCAGGTATTGAGAATGGACAGGTGATCAAACTGGCCGGCCATGGTGCACCCGGCGCACAGGGTGGCCCCAACGGCGATCTATACATCACGTTCCAGATTAACAACAACAGCCCATTTAACAGAATGAAAAACGATTTACACCTGAACCAGGAAATTGACCTGTATACCGCCCTCCTTGGTGGGGATGTAACGATTGATACGATGCATGGAAAGCTAAAGCTGAAAGTGAAACCCGAAACACAAAACAATACCAAGATCAGGGTAAAAGGAAAAGGTTTTCCTGTTTATAAATCGGAAGGTAATTTTGGTGACCTCTATGTTACCTATAGCGTTAAGCTTCCTCAAAACCTTACCGAAAAGCAGAAAGAATTATTTACTCAACTTTCAAAATTATAAAGCCATGCCGGTTACGAAGTTAATTGCTGTAAAAACCTTCTGCCTGCAACACGATATCCCTGCAGATTTCATCCTTGAACTTCACCAGCATGAGATCATTCAATTGGTTGTTGAAAAAAGAAACCGATTTATTCCTATTAAGCAATTACAGGAACTGGAACGCATTGTAAGGATTTACCGTGATCTTCAACTGGACATAAATGGAATTCAAACTGTATTGCACCTGGTAAACCGCCTGGAAGAAAAAGATGCTGAAATTATGTCATTACGCAACCAGCTCAGTTTTTATAATACTTTTCAACATAAGTAGATACTGGCATTTTCGTGTTGCCGGTTACCTGGCACCTGACCTTAAAGTGGCTAAACAGGCCGCTGTAATTTCTTAGATAAATGTATTCCGGTACTATGTCTATAAAAATGTTATTAAATAGATCATCATGAAATATAAGATCATCTTAACGGGCGTTACCGGCATGGTTGGAGAAGGTGTTCTGCATGAATGCCTGCAACATCCGTCCATTGAACAAGTGCTCATCATAAACCGCAATCCCAGCGGCATTAGCAATCCCAAGATAAAAGAGATCATTCATACAGACTTCAACAATATCAGTCCCATTGCAGGCAAACTGGCTGGCTATGATGCATGTTTATTTTGTTTGGGGGTATCAGCCGTAGGCATGACCGAAGAAGATTATACCAGGCTAACGTATACGCTTACCCTACATGTAGCCAAAACCATGGTACAACAAAATCCGGGCATGACCTTTTGTTATATTTCCGGTGCAGGTACCGATAGTACAGAAAAAGGCCGGATGATGTGGGCCAGGGTAAAAGGGAAAACCGAGAACGACCTGTTGAAACTTCCATTCAAACAAGTGTATCTTTTTCGGCCAGGATATATGAATCCAACAAAGGGAATGAAAAACACGTTGAAATATTACAAGTACATCAGCTGGATGTATCCCGCACTTCGGATGTTTTTCCCGAAATATGTAAGCACACTCAGCGAACTGGGCAGGGCCATGATCAATGCTGTTATCTTCGGCTATCCCAAACCGGTACTTGAAGTGAAAGATATTGTAGCACTGGCCAACAAAGCGTCTTAAGGCTTTACCGCAAGCAGTGAATAAACCATGGGAATCTTATCCCCGAATTTTTCGATCCTGAATTTTCCGGGCTCAAATTCTATCGTATGACTAAAACAATTATAAGGAGAGTAATTGTATTCGTTAAATGACCGTATCTCCAGGCCGGCATCCAGCAGGCTTCCGATCACTTCGGCCAGTCCATGATTCCAGGTGATCATTTCGGTTACTATCGGCGCATCTTTATCGGCATAAGTTCCGTTTTCCACTTCCACAATGGCATCCCCTTTAGAATATGTATAGGCCACTTTATCAAAATCATTATCATACATCCAGATGATGGGATGGAATTCTGCAAACACAAATCTTCCGCCCGGCTTCAGGTAACGGGAAATAATAGACGCCCATGGTTTGAGGTCGGGCAACCAACCAATGGTTCCATAGCTGCTAAAAACAATATCGAAGGTTTCATCCAGGTGATTGGGCAGGTCATAGATGTCGCAACAGGTAAACTTTGCATCAGCATTCAATTCCTCTGTCAATTCACGGGCCTTATCAATGGCATGATCCGACAGGTCTACTCCTGTAACCCTTGCTCCCATCCTCGCCATGGAAATAGAATCCTGGCCGAAATGACATTGCAGGTGTAGTACCGACTTCCCTTCCATGTTGCCAAGCAATGCAAGTTCAATGTCATTCAATGAGCTCTTTCCTTTCAAAAAGGAATCAACATCATAAAAAGCCGATCCCACGTGATGATCTGTCCGGCTATTCCAGGCGGCTTTGTTTTTTTCAATATAATTATGACCTGTACTCATAACAGTCTAGCTAATTTATAAACAGCAATTTAATAAAAATATCCAAAAGGCATGCAGCCCCGGAATCAACGTAAACCTGACGTGAAACAATAGAAGCAAAAAAATCCCCGTCATACTTTCGCATAACGGGGAGGGTTAGTTTAAGGAAATCAATATAATTAGTATCCCATACCGCCCATATCTGGAGCGCCACCACCGTGCATGGGTTCGTCTTTCTTAGGTTTTTCGGCAACAACACATTCTGTGGTGAGCAACATGCCCGCAATGGAAGCTGCATTTTCCAATGCAACGCGGCTAACTTTGGTAGGATCGATAACACCTGCTTTGAACAGGTTTTCGTATACTTCAGTCCTCGCATTAAAACCAAAATCTCCTTTGCCTTCTTTGATCTTCTGGATCACGATTGATCCATCGATACCTGCATTAGAAGTAAGCGTACGAACGGGTTCTTCCAACGCACGACGAACAATGGCCATACCGGTTTGTTCATCGGCGATCTGACCTTTCACTTTAGGATCCAGGCTTGCAATGGCACGGATATACGCAACACCACCACCTGGCACAATGCCTTCTTCAACAGCTGCACGCGTTGCATGTAATGCATCGTCTACCCTGTCTTTCTTTTCTTTCATTTCTACTTCAGTAGCAGCACCTACATAAAGAACCGCAACACCACCAGCAAGTTTAGCCAGGCGTTCCTGTAATTTTTCTTTATCGTAATCAGATGTTGTATTTTCAATCTGTGCTTTGATCTGGTTTATTCGAGAAGTGATTTCTTTCTTTTCACCTTTACCGCCAACAATTGTTGTGTTATCTTTATCTATAGTTACCGATGATGCCTGGCCTAAAGCGCCAACCTGTACATCTTCCAGTTTTTTGCCCATTTCTTCACTAATAACTTCGCCACGTGTAAGAGTAGCAATATCAGTTAACATTTCTTTTCTGCGATCACCAAAACCTGGTGCTTTTACAGCAGCCACTTTAATGGTACCACGCAGTTTATTTACTACGAGGGTAGCCAGTGCTTCACCTTCGAGGTCTTCGGCAATGATCAGCAAAGGGCGCCCGCTTTTTGCAACAGCTTCAAGTACTGGTAAAATATCTTTCATTGCAGAGATCTTCTTATCATAGATAAGGATGTATGGGTTCTGCAATTCAGCCTGCATTTTTTCGCTGTTGGTAACAAAGTATGGACTGATATAACCACGATCGAATTGCATACCTTCTACGATATCAACTGTTGTATCGGTTCCTTTTGCTTCTTCAACGGTGATCACACCTTCTTTACCTACTTTGGCAAAAGCTTCGGCAATAAGTTTACCAATGGTTTCATCGTTGTTGGCAGAGATGGTAGCCACCTGCTGAATTTTTTTACTGTCGTTTCCAACAGCCTGGCTCTGTGCCTTCAGGTTTTCAACAACCAGGCTAACAGCTTTGTCGATACCGCGTTTCAGGTCCATCGGGTTTGCACCGGCTGCAACCATTTTCAATCCTTCACTGATGATCGATTGTGCAAGTACAGTAGCCGTAGTGGTACCATCACCGGCAATATCTGCGGTTTTGGAAGCCACTTCTTTCACCATCTGGGCACCCATGTTTTCAATTGGATCTTCCAGTTCAATTTCTTTGGCAACGGTAACACCATCTTTGGTAACCTGTGGTGCGCCGAATTTCTTTTCAATAACAACATTGCGGCCTTTGGGTCCGAGGGTTACTTTAACTGCGTTGGCTAATGTATCAACGCCTTTTTTCATCTTGTTCCTGGCTTCAATATCGAAGTAAATTATTTTTGACATGATGTATTAATTTGAAAATTTGATGATTTGAAAATTGTTTAATGCAGTAATAATGCTTGATGTAAATAATTTGAAAATTTGATGATTTGAAAATTATTTAATGCAGTGATAATGCTTGATTTAAATAATTTGAAAATTTGGTGATTTGGAAATTATTTAATTGAGTTTAAAACAGTTGATGTATTAAGTATAGTAGTTACACTAAAACAATTGCAATGTTTAAACGATGGCTAAAATGTCGCTTTCCCTCATGATCAGGTAGTCGGCACCTTCTACGGTAATTTCGGTACCAGCATATTTACCATACAAAACGGTATCCCCTGCCTTTACGGTAACGGGTTCGTCTTTTTTGCCAGGGCCGGCAGCCAATACGGTACCACGCTGTGGTTTTTCTTTAGCGGTATCTGGAATGATGATTCCTCCGGCAGTTTTTTCTTCAGCCGCAGCAGGTTTCACAATTACCCTGTCGTGTAGCGGAGTAATGTTTAACTTTTTTGCCATAATTCTATTGTTTTTGATTTGTTTGAAATGTTTATGCCCGTTTTTGGGAATGCAAAGGTACTCTAATAATTATACCAAAGCTGATAAAATAGCAGAGTTGACAGGTTCGGATCATGTTGTCAGGCTTTTGATTCCACGATCCCGACAATTTTACATTTGCCTAATAATTATGAGGTTAATGCATCAAACACTAGCATTAAAACCGTAGTTTTGCCAACTCAAATAAAGTTCTTTAGAGATGATAAGCAGAAGAAATATCCGGGTAAAAGTGATGCAGACCCTGTACAGCATTGACAGTGTGAGCGGCGATACCAAACCCGGGGAACCCATCGCGATACTGACCAAGAAAATAGAACAAAGCCGTCATTTATATACTTACCTGATCTATTTTATCACCGAAGTGGCCCGTTTTTCTGAGACCGATGCCCGCCAGAAAGCCAGCAAACACCTTCCTACAGCCGGCGACCTGGCCGTTAATACCAAAATAGCCGGCAATGAGATCCTTTGGAAGATCGTGGAAGATCCTGGTTTCAAAGCAGCTGTGGCTGAAGCAAAATTATCCCATATCCTGGATTCCGATCTTTTAAAAAGAACATACCAGGAACTAATCGGCACGGAAGAATACAAAGAATATATTGAATTGGCTTCTCGTGATAAAAAATCTGAAAAAAGGATTTTCGATTTCATCTTTACCAACCTGATGCTGCCCAACGAAAATTTCATCAGCCATGTGGAAGAAAATTTCATCAACTGGGATGATGATGCAGAAATGATGCAGGCATTGGTATTAAATTATTTCAACAAGCCAGGTCAACAGCATTTCCAGGAAATATTGAGCAAGGAAAAATGGGAATTTGCCCGTACCCTGCTCACTACGGTTTTAGATAAGGTTGATTATAGCCTGGAACTCATCAAACCGAAATTAAAGAACTGGGATGCAGATCGTATCGCCGCACTGGACCTGATCATTTTACAGATGGGCGTATGCGAATTCCTCTATTTTGATACGATCCCTACCAAGGTTACGATCAATGAATACATCGACCTGGCTAAAGCATACAGCACCGAACAAAGCGGCCAGTTTGTTAATGGACTGCTTGATAATATTCACAAGGAACTAACGGCTGAAAATAAGATACACAAACGTAATTTTAAAAACAGTACGCTTTAATAGAACAGATATGTATAAAGTTTTTTTCATCATTGGTTTTTCAACTCTGTTGACCAGCTGTGATGTTAGGAAAAAAGACAAGCCTGCTAACCCGATCGCTTTGCACAAAGAGATCAATGATCCAACTACCGTGGAGATCATCGATAGCCTGTATGATTTTGGAAAGGTACAGGAAGGTGAGATCGTGGAATACAGTTACCGTTTTAAAAATTCCGGCGACAAACCTTTGGTGGTAAGTGAAGTTTCTGCTACCTGCGGATGTACCGTTCCGGAAAAGCCCGAGCAACCAATTAAACCAGGCGAGATCGGTTACATTAAAGTGAAATTCAACAGCGACAAACGCCCTGGCGAGGCACACAAGACCATTACGGTAGAATCCAATGCAAACCCAGCCTTTCCTCCATTGCAATTGAAAGGTACGGTCATTGGCAATCAATAATTTTTTTATTCAAACCGGCTGCAACCCGCAGTCACTATAAACAACAACAACATGCAATTATTAAGTATTTTCCTGATGACCCCCGATCCAAGTGGCAAAGGCGGCAGCAGTGGCACATTGATCATGATGGGTTTAATGATCCTCGTTTTCTGGATGTTCATGATTCGCCCGCAGGCAAAAAAAGCCAAGCAACAAAAACAATTCATCAACGACCTGCAGAAAGGCGACAAAGTGGTTACCATTGCAGGCATCCATGGCGTGATCAACAAAGTGAATGACGACGGCACCATCATGGTTGAAACTAGTCCAGGCAGCTATATCAAGATCGAAAAAGCAGCGATCAGCCTCGAGTGGACAACAAACGTAAACAAGCCGGCTGCAGAAGCTAAAAAATAAATGCTCCCGATGATGTATGGGTCTTTGTGGATTTGCCTGGTGCAATCACATTGATTCATACATCATTCAATTTTACACTATCCTTTACCGTTATGTTAAAGATCGGCCTCACAGGTGGAATCGGAAGCGGCAAAAGCACCGTGGCACAAATCTTTGAGGTGCTGGGCATACCTGTATATTATGCCGATGTCGCCGCCAAAAGGCTGATGAATGAAAATATAACACTGAAAAAAGAGATCCTCAGGGAATTTGGAGAAGAGGCATACTCCGGCGATTTGTTAAACCGACCCTACCTGGCTTCCATTGTATTTAAAAATCCAGCTAAACTGGCTACACTCAACAATCTCGTACATCCGTTCACGATAGCAGATGCGGAAACCTGGATGCTTCAACAGCAAAGCCCTTACAGCATCAAAGAAGCAGCATTGATATTTGAAAGTAATGCACACCTGCATCTCGATTATGTTATTGGTGTACAATCGCCCCTGCCCTTACGCATACAAAGGGTGATGGAAAGAGATAAACTTTCAGAAGCAGAGATACTGGCACGAATAAACAAACAGATGGACGAAACAGAAAAAATGAATCGCTGCCATTTTATCATCATCAATGATGAACAGGAATTACTGATCCCACAGGTAGTGGCCCTGCATGAAAAGTTACTGGCCATCAGATAAACTTATTTCAATGCAGCCAATGCATCTTTGATCTTCTTCAATCCCTTTTCGATATTCCCGGTATTGTTTGCGAATGAAATGCGGATGCAATTGGGTTCTCCAAATGCCTTGCCGGTTACCACCGACACATGCGCCGTATGCAGCAAATACATGCATAGGTCATCGGCATTGGCAATGGTTTCGCCGGCCGGGGTAGCTTTGCCAAAGTATGCTTTCACATCCGGAAAAATATAAAAAGCACCTGGAGGTTCGTTGCAGATGACACCCGGAATTTCCCGGATGAGTAACATGATCTTTTCGCGACGTTGCCTGAATTTGGCTACCATGGCTTCCGTTGGGCGAAGGTCGCCGGTTAGTGCGACTATAGCTGCCCGTTGGGCGATGGAATTGGTTGCGCTGGTAAACTGGCCCTGAATTTTGTCGCATGCCCTGGCAATGGGCAATGGAGCTGCCAGGTAACCTACCCGCCAGCCGGTCATGGCAAATCCCTTACTCAGCCCGTTGATCACCACCACCCTGTCTTTCAGGTAATCAAATTGGGCAATGCTGCTGTGTTCGCCACTGAAATTAATATGCTCATAAATCTCATCACTCATGATAAAGATCTGTGGATTTTCTTTGAAGATGGCAGCCAATGCTTCCAGTTCACCTTTTGAATAAATAGCTCCCGTTGGGTTACAGGGTGAAGAGAACATGAACAGTTTTGTTTTGGGCGTAATGGCCGCCCTAAGCTGGTCGGGAGTTATTTTAAATCCATTCTCCAGGGTTGTTTTCACCAATCTAACGGTACCGCCTGCCAGCTTTACGATCTCACTGTAAGTAACCCAGTACGGTGTTGGAATGATCACTTCATCACCGGCATCAACGATAGCCAATACCATATTGGCAATACTCTGTTTGGCGCCGGTACTTACCACGATCTGTTCGGGCGTGTAGGCCAGCCCGTTATCCCTTAATAATTTGGTACAAACGGCCTGGCGCAGGTCGAGGTAACCGGCCACAGGTGTATAATGACTGTAATTATCATCGATGGCTTTTTTGGCGGCATCCTTGATGTGAGCCGGGGTATCGAAATCGGGTTCACCCAGGCTAAGGTCCGTTATGTCAATTCCCTGTGCTCTAAGTTCACGACCAAGTTTGGCCATTTTAAGGGTTTCGGGTTCGTTGAAACGGGTAAGTAAAGAAGATAATTCCATCATGCGTTTTTTTCAGTAATCGTTAAAAGTAATTATTTATCATAATTGAAACGGAAACCCGACAGATCGGGTAACTGGTTTCTTTTTCTTTTCAATTCACGGTCATACAAAGCTTTGCCGAGGTTCTTCATAAACGGTAAGCCAATGCTTTCATATTCATATACGTCATCATTCAGGATACTATCTTTATTGCAGTATATAGCAGCCGATACCATGAATTCTATTTGCTTGTCGAGATCCACAACATAAGCAGCGTCTACCAATTGACCGTATGCTTGTCCAGATTTATTGAAGATACGCAGGTTGGAAGGTTTCGTTCCCTTTTCTCCGCCATACAAGATAAATTTCGAACTGGCATCCGCGTAGTTTGCAGTATCGTAAGATGGATAAACAGATTCTCCTGGAAAAGCAGACATGTATTTCAATACAAAAGCCCTGTCTTCTTCTGAAATAGAAAATTGCCTGGTAGCAGCCATTTGACCTGGAAGAACCAGGTCCATCAGCATAGTATGAAGATCTGAAAGCGATAACCTGTTTTTGGTAGAAAAATCCATCGCTTTATTTACCAGCTTTCCATTTGAATAATATCCTTTCCCCATAGAATCGTTTCGTTGAGGATAATTCACTTTATTATACTGGGAAGACTGTTTAAATAAAAGGCTTCCGTTGCGATAAAAAGCAACCGGGTTACTGTACTTGTTCTGAGAATCGGTAAGTGGTAATTCCAGGCGGTGCAATACCTGGGCAGATTCGTATTGTTTTGCTTTCAACTGACGATTGATGTATTCCTGCCCGAGGAACTCGTATAGCCTATTGAAAGCATCGTTATCACTAATCAATAAAATCTTTTTGATGTAGGAGGCAATGGTTGGCATTCCATCTGCACTATTAGGTTCGTTAAATACTGCTGAAAGCCCCTGCCCGCCAGGCTCGGTAATCATGGCCGAAAACTTATCGATGCCATTTCCCTTTAACTCCTGCAATCGTTGCAAAGCCAGGAGTACAATGGGTAGTTTGATGGTGGAAGCAGGGTAATGATACCTGGCTGCGGACCGGTTAAAATAATAGCTTTTAAGGGTTGGAACTCCGGCAGCATTCCTGTTTATCTCGGTATAGATGATCTGTACATTCCAATCGCGGCGGTGGGCCAGCACACTGTCGAAAACACCTGGGTACTGTTTAAACAGGCCTTCAAAGAAAGCGTCGTCATCCCCGGCCATTGGCTGACCGGTTTTCAGGGCGCTATCAGAAGCTGCCATAGAAGCCATATCCGGCAACCTGGAGGAAGCAACACAGGTAAATACAATCGCAATGAAACAAATGGTATATATGTTTCTGCGCCGGAATATGATCATGCAAGCAATTTGGGTGCAATTTGGGTAAAATTCTAAAAATAACCGCCATCAATCTTCAAATGCTTTTTCCCCTATCTTTGCACACTCTTAAAAAAAATTAACTACTTAGCTACTAAAAGTACATTAACATGAAACTGAAAGGTTTAGTCTGGTTTTTTACCATTGCTTTAATTCTGATATCACTTTGGGAAT
>JAKQKY010000300.1 GCA_029560415.1 Bacteroidota bacterium
AGCGGACCGGCCATGGAGGCTACCAGGATGAGCAGATATGTATAATGTGTATTCAATGTAGATGACAGATCGCTGAGCCGGTTTTAGAGGTAACCCTGCTGACCTGTTTCGTGACGATAAAGTTACAGCAAAATAATCCGGGCCGATTAAGCCGATTGTTTCTGCCTGGCCTTGTCGGCCTTTATTTTCTGCCAGTATTTACGGGCAACGAAGAGCATACCAAAACTTTCTCCATCCTGTTTGTTAATATGTTTATGGTGCATTTTATGCGCCCATCGAATGGTTCTGATATAAGAATTATTGCTGCGGGTAAACCATTTAAACCGTTGGTGAATGATCACATCATGCACCAGGAAATATGCAAGACCGTACATGGCAATGCCAAACCCAATGGCAGCTACCCAGTACAGTTGGTTTTGCAATCCAAGCATGATGCAAAGCCAGCTTGGAATGGCGAATATTAGAAAGAAAGCATCATTCTTCTCAAATACACCGGGCCTTGGCTGGTGATGATCTTCATGCAGGTACCATAAAAATCCATGCATGACAAAGCGATGGGTCAGCCAGGTAATGCCTTCCATCAGGAAAAAAGTGCCGAGCATGATCGGTATGAAAGTAAGCCAGTTCATAATAGTGTTCGTAAAATTAAAAAGAACATGATCTGTATGAGAAACAAATGTACAGCGAATTTGTTCTTTTTAGGAAAAGGTAGTTTCTGAAATAACAACAATAACAAAACGCTCACAACAAACCAGCAGACATAATTATAAAAAGGAATTTCGCCATTTGCCAACCAGGTCCAGTACCCCAGTTTAACGGCAACCGGTTCCATCAACCAGTCGAAAAAAACAGCCAGTGTTGCTCCGTCGATCACGATGGAAATGGTTTTTAATAATTGCTTTGGCCCGCCCGAATGTGCCTGTAAACGATCGATCATCCCCGATAAGATGGTGTGAATAGAAATGCCACTGCAATAAATGATGATAAACCAATTCACCCCGATAATCAATGGCACCGCAGCAACAGATGGCCCCAATACTGTTCCATACCGGTAATCGCCAAAAAGGTAACCGGTTTGTGTTCCGATGATCTCTATTCCAATTCCAACGACGATGCATAAAACCATGAAAAGCCAAAAATGATAACGCGGACTATCCTGTGTATAAATGAGCAGGCCAAACATCAGCAACAGGTTCATGGCTGTTGACTGTATGAAAAAAGAACGGTCAAAAAATAGAATCCCGATAAGCCCGATCGCATGAAACAATATGGCAATGGCTGTAGCGACCTGGTATTTGCTGAAATTATTTTTCAAGATGAGTGTCCCTGTTTTTAAAATCTTTCCCGATCAGCGATGCGGTAATCTTTGCACTGTTGAAACAAAGCGGAATGCCGCCGCCCGGGTGAACGCTTCCCCCGCAGAAATACAATCCTTTGATATAAGAAGTAAAATTAGCCGGGCGTAAAAATGCTGCAAAGCGGGTGTTGGAACTGGTGCCATACAATGATCCCATATAACTGCCTGTGCGTTCTTCGATCAATACCGGGTCAAGTACCTCTTCGGTTTCGATCAGCGGCTCAAGGTCAATTTGAAGTATCCTGTTTATTTTTTCGATTACCCGTTGCCGTATGGTTGATTTGAGCTTTTCCCAATCCTGTCCACTGTTGGCAGGCGCATTTACCATTACAAACCAGTTCTCTTTTCCAACAGGTGCATGACCCTCTTCCATTTTGGATGTGATGTTAATGTACACCGTTGGATCTGTACCAGGTAATCCTTTTGTAAAAAGATTATCAAACTCTTCTTTATAACTGCTGCTGAAAAGTATGTTGTGCAAACCCAGGCCAGGGAACGATTTCCCAATGCCCCAATAAAAAATAACGGCACTGCTGCTTCTTTCCTGCTTTAATATTTTTTTTGCTTTGACAGGATGATGGAGCAGGTTTTTATAGGTAAAATAAATATCGCCATTGCTCACGATGATATTGGCGTGAATATTTTTTCCATCAACCACGATGCCATGCGCCTTTCCTTCATGATGTATAATACGCTCTACAGCCTGGTTGAAATGAAATGTTACTCCTTTCTTTAAGGCCAGGTGATAGAGTGCATTTGTAATGCTGATCATTCCCCCTTTTGGATAAAAAGTTCCCTGGTTCTGCTCAAGGTGCGGAATAAGGCTTAACATACCCGGTGCTTTGAACGGATTGCTTCCGTTATACGTGGCGTACCGATTGAATATCTGAATGGATTCGGGAGACCTGAATTTTTTTACATTGTATTTGTTGAGCGTAGAAAACAGGTAAGGGAATCGTACCGATCCGAGGGCCCTGATGACCCGTTTGTTGAACCAGGTATTTTTTTTATGCAGTGAATGCTGCAGGAAAATACTCCCGATGTTATTATACAGTTTCTCGGATTCTTTTAAATACTTTTTAACAGCCGCAGGATCCTCGCCCGTTTTTTCAGATAATTCCTGCGAAAAAAGTTCCGCATCGGTAAAAGCATCAATGGTCTTCCCATTCTCAAAAAAATACCGGCAGGCTGTATCTACTGCACTGTAGGAAAAATAATCTGCAATGGGTTCACCGGCAGTTTCAAAAAGATCTTCTATGTTAACGGGTTGGGTAAATAAAGAAGGTCCCGCATCAAAGCGGTAACCGTCCTTCTCAAATACAGAAAGCTTGCCTCCCGGGTATGCATTCTTTTCGTATACGCTTACCTGGTAGCCGGCACAGGCTAATCGCACGGCGGCGGCCATACCGGCAATGCCGCTGCCAATGATGATCACCTGGTTGGAATGCATGGAGATTAAAATAAATTAAATAGTTGCGGATGCAAGATACTCTTCCAGCCTGGGAAAAGCAATTTTAAACCATGACGTGTATTGAGAAGGATCGTTAAGCAGGCTGCTACGCAAGTCATTCATGCTAATAAATCGAAAATCCTGAACTTCAAGCGAATTGGGTAAGATAGGGCCATCATAATTGCCGATGAACACATGATCATATTCATGTTCGGTAAGCCCGTTGTCAAATGATGTTTTATAAATGAAGCTGAAAGCCTTGCTGATCGGCGTTTGAAAACCCATTTCTTCCTCCAGCCTTCTGTAAGCTGCATCGGCAGTATCTTCTCCTGGTTGGGGGTGACTGCAACAGGCGTTGGTCCATAAATCAGGACTATGGTATTTATCCACGGCTCGCTGTTGCAATAACATTTCTGCCTTGCTGTTGAAAATAAATACACTAAAAGCCCTGTGAAGCAACCCTTTTTCATGCGCTTCCATTTTTTCCATGACCCCCAATGGAGTATCGTTCTCATCCACTAAAATGACCTGCAACAATGATTGATCGGTTTTTGATGACATTATAAAATATTCAGTTGGCTCCTGAGCCCGGCTCGCATTACGATGAAGGCTTTGGAATAATTGGGTATCCTGATGCGGTCCTGCAGCAATACCTGTGGTTGCGAACGCCTGATTTTTTTAAATAGTGAGAGGTAATATTTATAGGCTACATACACTCCGAAACGGGCTTTCACCGGTAACTGGATAATGCCCTGGTATGCGTTTTTAAAATCATTTGCAATGTCCAACTCTATCTGTTCCTTCATGGCTGGCGTAAAATGATTGAAATCTACCCCGGGAAAATAAGTGCGCTTTAATTGTTGATAATCGGCTTTCACATCGCGTAGAAAATTCACTTTCTGAAATGCGGCACCCAAAGCCTGGGCAGGCGCTTTTAACGAATCATATAAACTTTTATTTCCTTCACAAAAAACATACAGGCACATAAGACCCACAACTTCTGCGCTTCCATAAATGTATTGCTTGTACCCGTTAACGTCATAAGCCTGTTTCTTCAGGTCCGATTCCATACTGTCGAAAAATGCTTCAATGAGTTCGTGTTCGATGTTATATTGGTTCACCACCATCTGGAAACTATGTAGGATTGGGTTGATGCTTATTTTTCTTTCGATAGCAAGCCAGGTTTCTTTTTTGAATTCTTCGAGCAATGCCGCTTTGTCGTAGCCGTGAAAGGTATCCACGATCTCATCAGCAAAGCGCACAAATCCGTACAGGTTGTACACAGGCATCCGTAGATCCCTGTGCAACAGCCTGATGGCGCTGTTGAATGATGTGCTATACCGCTCGGTAGTGATCCGGCTGCATTGTTGGCTTACATCGTGAAAAATTCCTATCATCTATTTACTTTTTAGGCCATTGAGTTTCTTGTATTCATATCCGTTAGTATTCGCTCAATGGAATTTTAATATTTCTTTCGATACCACCTCACCACTGATGAGCGATGGGGGCACCCCGGGGCCCGGTATGGTCAGTTGCCCGGTGTAATATAAATTATTTACCTTTTTACTTTTCATCTTTGGCTTTAAGATGGCAGTTTGCATCAGCGTATTTGCCAGACCGTAAGCATTGCCTTTGAATGCATTATAATCTGTTACAAAGTCGGAAACCGCATAGGTTCTTTTATAGATCACTGCCGAAGCTATCTCCTGCCCGGTCTGCCATTCCAACCGTTTAACAATTTTTTCAAAATATTGTTGCCTTAATTCTTCGGTATCCCCGGTTAAACCGGCGGCTACCGGTACCAGCAAAAATAAATTCTCACATCCTTCGGGTGCTACGCTGCTATCCGTAACCGAGGGTGCGCCTACATAAAACAATGGTTCGGCAGGCCATTGAGGCTCATCATAAATTTCTTTTCCATGTTTATCAAAGTCAACATCAAAAAATAAACTATGATGGGTCAGGTTCTTTATTTTCTTATTCAATCCAACATAAAATAATAAGCAGGATGGTGCCATTACCCGTTTGTTCCAATAAGCTTCCGAATAGGTTCGGTAAGCTTTAGGTAGCAATTGTTGCTCCACAAAATGATAATCGGCTCCCCCGATCACAACATCTGCTTCAAAATATTTTATTTCCCCATTGGCTGACCCGTCTTCTGCAACAACATTCTTTGCAACACCCGATTCCACTGTGATGGATGTAACCGCATGTCCAAACCTGAAATCAACTCCCAGTTCCACAGCAAGCGAATGCATGGCTTCGGCGATATGGTACATGCCCCCCATTGGGTACCAGGTGCCCAGCTTAACGTCGGCATAATTCATCAGGCTATACAGGGCTGGTATATTTCCAGGTAACGCACCGAGGAATAACACCGGAAATTCCATCAGCTGCACCAGTTTCGGGTTCCTGAAAAATTTACTGATGTGTTTTTTCATGGAAGTGAACACATCCAGTTTGAAAAGTCCCTTCGCAAGGTCGATATCCAGGAATTCTGTTACCGACCTTCCGGGTTTGTGTACGAGTTTCTGAATGCCTACCTCATATTTATATGCTGCTTCTTTCATAAAAGCATCCAACTGCACGGCACTGCCGGGTTCAATGCTTTCAAATAAAATTTTTAATTGGTTGTAATCGGCCGGGATATCTATCGGGCCATCGGGATAATAAACCCTATATGATGGATCCAGCCTTTGCAGATGGTAGTAATCGGATACCTTTTTATTAAAACAGGCAAAATACCGGTCAAATATATCGGGCATCCAATACCAGCTTGGTCCCATATCGAATTGAAATCCTTCCGCACTAAATTTCCGGCCCCTGCCACCAGCCATGCTTTGTTTTTCAAGTACCGTTACATCCCATCCGGCCTTTGCCATGAAAGATGCGGCCGACATGCCCGCAAATCCACTCCCGATAATCACTGCTTTTTTTTTCATGGCGCTGATCTCCCTGGATGCACATTCAATTGAGATGCATTACCCGCTAAAATTATCTAAAATCTTGTCAATTGTTCTTTTAATAATTTTCGGGCAAAATGAATCCTGCTTTTGATCGTACCCAATGGTTCATGCAACAGGTCTGCTATCTCGTTATACTTATACCCTTCAAAATACATGACAAACGGATGTTGAAAAATATCGGGCAGTTTTCGGATGGCTTCCTGGATATCCTTCATTTTCAGATTCACTTCTGCTGAATTTACTACTGCATGCTGGTTATAATCGAGCAGGAAATCATTCGAACTATTATCAAATATGGTTTGCTGGCGGGTTTTTCTACGATAGTTGTTTATGAAGATATTGCGCATGATGGTATACATCCATGCCTTCACGTTAGTGCCTACATGATATTTTTCCCTGTTGGCCAGCGCCCTGTACAATGTTTCCTGCATCAGGTCCTTTGCCGATTCATTATCACGGGTAAGGGTAAAAGCAAAAGGCTTCAGGTAATCTGCGTTGCTGATCAGCATCTGGTCAAAATCTATCGTTGCCATAATTGTTTTGTTTAATCATTGATACCATAAAGTTAAACAATAATAATTAGCAGAAAAATTTATTTATGTATTTTAACATTTGCTTTAATGGTTACAGGGACGACACAAACTCCATGACTTCTGCGAAGGATCTCTTGAAAATAACAGGTGGGTGAATTTTCTTTTCATAACTCTGTGTGAGCCTCCCCGAAATAATGAGGGGAACCTGGGGAAAGGCTTTGCTGATATGCTGAAGGAAGCGTTCAAAATTGAAGTTTTGCCCTACGGTAGACAAGTGACAATACAGGTAATCGGGTTTCTTAAGGTTCACCACAAATTCCACGTCTTTCATGGGCACATTGCTTCCAAGGTAAATGACTTTTGCACCCCGGCTTTTCAACAGGTAATGCATGAAAAGGAGCCCGATTTCGTGGTATTCTGCCTCTGGTAAAAAAAGTAAAATGGATTTCTGCAGTTTCAGGGGGGTATTCACTGCTTCAATGCCAACGATCAGTTTCTGGCGGATGATATTCGTTACAAGGTGCTCCTGTGCCGGGTTTATGTGATTGGTCATCCATAAGATACCAATCTTTTCCATGTAAGGAAAGATGATCTGGATGATGGTTTTTTCAATTCCCCTGGCCAGGATATAATTGTCGAGCGTTTCTTCAAATGCATCCATATTTATGTCTACCATATGCTGGATCAACTCATTGATGATGCGTTCCTGCTGCGCCTGTGCCTGGCCCAGGGAAAGGATCTTTTCCCGTATCTCAGCTTCATTCATCTTGTCTATATGAGAGATCTTAAAACCATACTTGTTGAGCAGGGCAATATTTAACACAGTCTTTAGTTCCTCATTGCTGTAATACCTGATATTGGTAAAGCTGCGGCCTGGCTTTAGAAACCCATAACGTTGTTCCCATATACGTAATGTATGCGCTTTGATGCCAGATAGGTTTTCGAGGTCTTTAATGGTAAATGAATCCATTTGAATTGTTTAATCGTTATGACAAATTAAACAAAAATTTGTTTAACAGTTACAATAAAATTGTAAAACAGGAATTAGCTGATCAATTGAGGCCGGACAGGAAGGTCTTTAAAGATTTTCTGGGTTAGATTGTGTTGGGGCGACAAAATAGACCAGGCTGTTAAAAAGATGATCATGGAATCGGTATAAACAGACTGTTTGCTGAGATACCACAATTCAAGTGAAGCTTTATAGGGATATATGGCTGCGTACATGGCCCTGGGATCGGGTGCTTCGGATAATATTTTTTCTTCATCCCGGAATATCAGCGAGCCGATTCCCGTAATGCCAGGCTTGGTATTATAGATGCGGTCTTTCACCGACTGGCTGTATAAATTAAAGCTGATCTCCATCAATGGCCTCGGACCAACAATGCTCATGTCTCCTTTTAACACATTAATGATCTGTGGAAGTTCATTGATCTTCGACATACGCAGGAACTTGCCAAAAGCCGTAACCCGCGGGTCGTTGCGCAAAGTAATCTCGCCGGTTCCGATATTCGGACTGTTCTTCACCATCGTTGCAAATTTCCAGATCTGGAAAGGATTGTTTTTATACCCGATTCGCTTTTGAAAATAAAATACTTCGTGCTCGCCGGTGAGTAAAAGAACAATAATAACAGGAATGAAAATGGGGGATAACAGGATCAGTGCTACCGTTGCGATGAGTAAATCTATAAATCGTTTAATGATGCGATACATGTTCGGAACACAAGATACAAGATTCGGGATATAAGATGAAAGATAGGGGAAGGTAGATAGAGGATACAAGATATGAGATACAGGATACGGGATACGGGATGCTGGATGCTGCCGGGCCTTCATTTCAACATACCCTGTTGTGGCTATTTAAATACTTCCCTGATCTTATTGCTTACGGCCTGCAGTTGTTCGTCGGTAATATTTGTCGAACACGGAATGCTGAGGCAACGCTGATAAATATAATCGGAGCGGTCGTTCTGCTGAATATACTGGTTACCGGTAAACATCCTCAGCTGATTCATCGGCACCCAGAACGGGCGGCTTTGCATCTTGTGGTTGTTTAATATGTTGAGCACTTCCCGTTGACGGCTTGTTTGAATGGTGGGCAACCACCAGTTGGGGTTAACGTCGGGGCTTACCTGCTGAAAGCTGATATCACCCACTCCGTTCAATGCATTTTGATAAAAAGCGATGATCTCTTTTTTTCGTTGGAGGAAACCAGGCAGGAGTTCCATCTGGGCAACCCCCATGGCGGCGGCAACATTCACCAGCCGGTAGTTGTACCCAATCTCATCGTGTATGTATTCAAATGGATCGCTTTTGGCCTGGGTGGTAAGGTGCTTGGCTTTTTTGGCCAGGGCTTCATCATCTGTTACTATCATGCCTCCGCCGCCTGTGGTGATGATCTTATTGCCATTGTAACTGAATGTACCCATCAATCCAAAACTTCCGGCGTGTTTGCCTTTATAATAACTGCCCAATGCTTCCGTTGAATCTTCGATCACGGTCAGATGATGTTGTTTGGCAAGCGCCATTAGCCTATCCATGTCACACATATTTCCCAGCACATGCACCGGCATGATCACCGGGATGCGTTTGCCATCTTTCTTTAAATAACAGGCGCCGTTCCTGGTTTCTGTCTGGTTAACCAGAAAATCTTCCAGCAGGTTGAGGTCCATCTGCCAGCTATGTTCATCTGTATCAATTAAGATCGGCTGGGCACCGGTATACCTGATCGAATTGCAGGTAGCGATAAACGTTATATTAGGTGTGATCACATAATCATCTGCACCAACATCCATCATCAGCAAACAAATATGCAGGGCGGTGGTACCGCTGCTGGTGGCCACGGCGTATTTTGTTCCGGCAAATTCAGCGCTCATTTTTTCAAACTGGTCTACATACGAACCTACACTACTCACCCAACCGGTATCAAGACAGTCTTTTACATATTTCCATTCGTTGCCGCAAATATTGGGGCCAGATAATAATAACATAGATCGATTTTTAATTTCAAGGGTACGTTCAGCGATGCAAACCTATTAAAAAAAACGGCTCCGGCCTAAAGCCGGAGCTGTTCAAATAGTTATGTGGGAAGAAATCGGGAGATCTCTTAGATATTCCGGAATTTCTGGGCAAAGGAATCGGTTACGATGCCTGTTTTGAGTAATTTATAAATTTCCTCTACACCATCGGGTACTTTCTTGGTAATGGTATAACCCAGGTTGTTTTTGATCTTATCAAAATTTACGCGGTAATCCCTTGGATCTTCATTCATTTCTACATAATGTACTTTTACATCGGGCACTACTTTGCAAACTTCTTCGATGATCATGCCCTTGCTGTAATTTTCTTCCGTGGTACCTACGTTGAAAACATTGGCTCTTACTTTTTCATCTGCTGATTCCAACACCAGTACCACCGCACGGGCCAGGTCATCTACATGGCAATAAGGGCGCCAGAATTGAGCACCCCAGATTTCCTGTTCTCCATTGATGGTGGCGTTTCGGGTAAATTCATTCACCGTGAGATCAAAACGTATCCGTGGAGAAAAACCATACACGGTACTGAAACGAAGCGCCGTACTGCAGATCTTCGAATCTTTTCTTTCTTCCAGCAAATATTTTTCAAACTGAACTTTTAATTCGGCATATAGTGATACGGGCCTTAATTCTGATGTTTCAGTTACAAAAGAATCGGGATCGGGCATTTTACCATAATTGCTGCAGGTACTGGCAAATACAAATCGTTTAACCCCTGCTCTTTCTGCGGCCTCAAAGAGGTTTACACTTCCCGTCCAGTTTGTTTCCCTGGCCTCGTCACTGTATTTTTTACAGGCCGGGTCGCCTACGATGGCTGCCAGGTGTGCAATGGCATCAATGCCTTCCAGGGCTTTTTCTACCGCAGCTTCATCTCTTACATCACCTTGCATGAATTCAAAACCGGGATGCAACATAACATCGTATAAAGCTTCGCCGCCGAATTTCAGGCTGTCGAAAGCCCGTACCTGGTATCCTTTCTGTAACAACTGCCTTACCAAAACAGAACCAATATATCCTGCACCTCCTGTAACCAATACCTTCATAATGTCGTTTATTTAGATTTATTTCTTTACTTGATTAATATCCGTGACGGATTGCCCACCACTGTTTCTCCATCCGCCACATCTTTCAACACCACGGCACCTGCACCGATCATAGCCTGGCTGCCGATCTTTACACCCTGCCTTACCACAGCCCCTGCACCTACATAGCTACCATCCCCCACCGTTACATTGCCACACAATACAGCGCCCGGACCAATATGAGCAAACCTTCCTACTACACATTCATGTTCTATGATACAACCTGTATTGCAGATCGCTCCATCCCTCACTTCAGCAAGGGGATTGATGCAAACCCCGGCTCCAACCATGATGCCGTACATTCCCATCACTACAGACGAATCAATAACGGCTGCCGGATGAATAGCGTTTACCGGGTACCGTTGTATACCGGCAAACTGGTCGTATACTTTTTTCCTGATCGAATTATCGCCGATGGAAATAAAAAAATCAGTTCTCCCAATAAGCTCCTTATTCTCTGCAGTAGTTTCACTGCCCAGGAATGGTAACCGGAAAGGGTTGAAAGCTTTCTCAGCCGTATCGCAATAACCGGTTAACTTTTTACCCGATGCCGACAAGATGCCGATCGCCACAAATGCATGCCCTGAATAACCAATTACAATCATTAATATTCATTTTTTGAAGGCCAGGAAATGTATCCTGGCAGCAATTCATTGTAAAATAATCAACTTTTAACTGCTTTGGGCAACTCATTTCTCCCAGGCAGCTCATTCAAAAAAACTCAATTGAATTGATTTAAAAAACAGGCAACAGGCCATATGCCGTTTTGCGTGGCTTTTGGGTAAAAATGCAGGAGCAAATGTACAATTTGTGGCCCGAATTAAAAAGTATTGCAACGTTATGATGAAGTTGGTTTTAAACCCGCTCAATAGCCCGTATATAGGCATCTACCACCATTTGTTTGTTGTATTCACGGGTCACTTTTTTCCGGGCCTTTTTACCCATACTTTGCCGAACAGCTGCGGGGAGATTGGCCATGGTGGCCATTTTATCGGCTAAATCGCGGGCATCAGCCACTTTACATAGAAAACCGGTTTCGCCATCATCCACAATTTCCCGGCAGCCCGTGGTATCGCAGGTAATACACGGTCTTTCCATACTGGAAGCCTCGAGCAGGATATTGCTCGTTCCTTCCCGGTAAGATGGAAGCACTACCGAATCGGCCGCTGCTATGAACGGGCGCACATCCGCGGTTTCGCCCAGGTATTCTATAACACCTTCCCCGATCCAGCTATTCAATTCCTCCTGCGTGACCGTGTTCCCTTTAAGGTTTTGCGTCCATAACGGACCCAACACCTTGCATACGACCTGGCTCTGTTGCTTTTTAAGCAAACGGGCCGCTTCAACATATTCCAGGATTCCTTTATCCTTTACCAACCGGCCGATGAACAGGAAAACAAAGCGTGTATCCGTTCCCGTTTTTTCCATCGGCGCATAATGAACCGGGTCGATGCCCGAACCCGGGATACGCTCTGCCTTTTGGGGTAATACAAAACCATTGTCGAGGAACAATTTCATATCATCGTTATTCTGAAAAAAGATATGAGCTGTTTTTTTCAATACAAATTTGTACATCGTCCTGGCTGCCCGGTAAGCAATGTTGTTGCTGGCAAACAAAGGACCGATGCCGGTAATATTTGTGATCGTTGGAATACCCAGCCTCCTGGTAACGATATTTCCCCATATGGCCGGACGGATGGTAAACGTGAGGCATACATCTGCTTCTGCATTTTTCAAACCTTTACGCAGGTGGCGCATATACCGTTGAATATCGAGCGGGTTGCTGTTGCTGCTGCCAACGTCCACAACATGAAAACCATTATCGCGGGCCTGTTGCAATTCTTTAGCCGGACCTGTAGTGAGTACCGTTACCTGGTAGCCCTTATCCATCAACAAGCGGGTAAGCTTATACCGGATGGTATTGGTAGCAATGATATTGTTTTCGATGATGACGATGCGTTTACTCATGTTGCAAACTTATTGGCCGAGGTATGTTTTTTTGTACCACACTTCCATGCAGAAAAGCATCCATAATATTTTCGCCCTCTTTTCGGCGGGTATGCTTACCTGTCCGTCGAGCAGCTTTTGTGTGAAAGCAGGTTTGATGATATTACGGTTAAATGCTGTTGGTGAAGAAACATAATCATAGATGAGATCTTTCAACTGATGATCTACCCAATGTTTCAACGGAATTTCAAAGCCACGTTTGGGTTGATTGATCAGTGTGGCCGGCAGGTATTGTTTGGCCAATGTACGCAAGAGGTATTTGGTAGTACCCCCATTGATCTTCAGCTGGTCGGATAACCCTGGCGCATAGTCGAGAATTTCTTTACCTAAAAATGGGCTTCTACCTTCCAGGGAATTGGCCATGGTTGCAATATCCATTTTTACCAGCAGATCGCTGAACAGGTTGGTATCAAAATCCATGTTCATGATCTTCTTCAATCCTGATATGGGTGCAGAAGCCAGTTGATTAAAGTCGTTACGAAGCGGTTGAAGGTAATCCATCCCAGGGTCGATGATGTTCGATTCATAATCTTCGATGATATCGAGACCGGCAGATAAATATATTTCAAGGCTCGATTTGGATGCCAGTGAAGCAAGGCGATATAAATAGTTGTATTTCGATTTTTTATTGTCGGGCATCGGCAATACTTTCCTGATCAAAGAAGCGGAGGAATTGACGAGGAAATTCTTTTTGAAGAAATCATATTTTGCAAAAGGCACATAACGCCGGTATCCACCAAACAATTCATCGGCACCGTCGCCATTGAGTATCACGGTTAAATACTTACGGGCTTCCTGGCTTACATAATAAGAAGGAATGGCCGAACTATCGAAAAAAGGTTCTCCATAGTTACACAATATCCGCTCTACATCGTTTGATAGTTTATCAAATGATATCTGTATTTCTGTATGGTCGGTAGAATACTTATCGGCAACCAATTTTGCCAGGGGGGCTTCATCATATTCACCGGCAAATGAAACGGTAAAGGTTTTTAACTTGCCTGTATACCCGCTGGCAATGGCCGTTACAAGGCCACTGTCGATACCACCACTTAAGAAACAACCCACTTCCAGGTCGCTCGATTCCAGCCTTCGCTTTACCGATTGATGTAATAAAGCATTTGTTTTCTCCAGGCTTTGTTCAAGCGTATCATTACAACTTTGCAGGTAACGGTCGTGCACATTCCACCAACGCTTTTCTACGGTCTTCAGCGTTTGGCAATTTATTGTTAAGGTTGTGGCTGCCGGAAGTTCACGAACATTTTTATATGGCGTCATTTGCCGGTAAAAAACGCCCAGCCGCGTATATGGGTAAAAGTTAGCCTGGTCGAGCTGGAGGGGAAGCAGTTTTTTTAACGCATTCAATTCACTGGCAAAAACGACCTTTTCATCATCATGGAAAATATACAGAGGCTTTTTACCTGCCCGGTCGCGTGCAATGAAAATTGTTTTTTCCTGGTTATCATAAATGGCAAACACGAACATGCCATCTAAATGTTCAAGAAAATTCTCGCCAAATTTTTCATAGAGTAACAGCAATGTTTCAGTATCGGAATGCGTGGTTCCTTCCAATGCAAATTGTTTGCGCACTTCGGCATGATTGTAAATTTCGCCATTGAAAATGATCGTGTACCGGTTGCGCAGGTGCATGGGTTGCTTTCCACCCCCGATATCGAGAATAGAAAGGCGCAGATGATAGAAGTCGATATTGTCAGTTGCAAAAGCGTTCTGTTCGTCGGGGCCACGATGATGCATCACGTCATCAATCGCCCTGTAGTTAAGTGTAAAGTTTACCGAACCTGCAATACCACACATTTCTCTGTATTTTTTTGATTGAGCAAAATAAGTTCATATTGTTGAATGCCGAATGATTATTTAGGATAAATTTGTTGCATTCGGCTTCAGTGACCTGTTTCAAAACTTAATGGCATTCAATATTCGGGATGAATTTTTTCGACTTCATACTATTCTTCATTTACGTTTTTATTTTTTACCTGCTGTTTTTATGGCGCAGAAAGCGTTATAAAGATCCGGTATTGCGCAAATACCACAAGATCGGCTTCTGGATCAAAGTATTCAGCTGTTTCGCCTATTGCATGTTTGTATTATATATCTCCCCGGGCGATACCACGGGCCTTTATCACCCCGAAGGTTATAATATTTATAAGCTCATTTTAAAAGATCCATCCAACATCAACCTATTGTTCATTTCCGGGCACGACTTCGACCAGGCCTTGCTGGCGGATATTAATAACCTGGGATATTTCAATGAAGACAGCAATTACATGGTCACCCGCATCGTAGCCATTTTGTCGTTTGTAACATTCGGAAAATTCCTGGCCATCAACCTGTTTTTTTCCATGATCTCATTTACGGGTGTGTGGAGACTCTATCGTTTCTTTTATGAACAATACCCGCAGATGCACAAACAATTTGCGATCGCCATTTTATACCTGCCCACCTTCGTATTCTGGAGTTCGGGCATTTTAAAAGATCCATTGTGTACCGGGGCATTGGGATGGATCACTTATTCGCTGTATGCCATTTTTTATTCTAAAAAAAATCCGATCAAGTATATACTCATCACGTTTGTATTTGGTTACCTGCTGGTGATCCTGAAAGTATATATCATAGTTTCCTACCTGCCTTTCTTCTTCCTGTTCCTCATCCTGAAAAACGTAACACTGATCAAAAACAAAGCGGTTAAAGTAATGCTCGTCAGTGCATTCTTCATCGGAAGTATATTCGGATTTATCAGCATCACCAGTGCCATGCAAAAGGCATTGGGTAATTTCGCCAGTAAGGGCGTTACGCAAACCATCAAAACATACCAGGTGAATTATGAGAACCAGGCAGGAAGTGCTACTTCTAATTTTTCGTTGGGGGTAGAATTCGATGGCAGTGTGAACAGCCTCGCCAGGATGGCCCCGGCTGCGGTAGTGGCTACTTTGTTCAGGCCTTATATCTGGGAATCGAAAAAACTATCTACGCTCCTGTCGTCATTGGAAAGTTTGGCCATGATGCTCTTTACCATCTTCGTGTTGATGAGGGTTGGCCTGAAAAAAACAATCCTTACGATTATACATAAACCCATCGTGTTATACTGCATAATGTTCTCTCTGATGTTTTCATTGTTTGTTGGTGCAACTACTTTAAACTTCGGGTCGTTGGTACGTTATAAAATTCCGGGCATACCCTTCTACGTTACCGGGTTATTCTTCATCCTCTATTTCAACAATAAATTAAAAAATAAACCCGGCATTGCTGCCGGGCCCGGGTTATCTGAAAATGAAATTGCTGTTATTAAACCGTAGCGGTCTTTGAACGCTCGGTATTTGATGACATGAATACAGCGCTGAACAGGCTTCGTAAGGGCGTTGTAAGAAAAGAGCTGTACGACTTGTTTGATTGGTTGTTGAGTTTATGCAGCACATTTGCCGGAGTAGCAGTGAAATTATTGGTCAATGCATCGGTGACCGGCCAGAAAATAAAATTGAGTTTTTTAAATTTATCAGTCTTCTGGTAAAGCATGATGGTGCCTGCAAAAGCAAGGATAAAGCAACCATAGCCGAAGAAGGCCAATAACCTGTTGCTGAATTTTGTTTTCTGAATATGCAGCCGGTTACGCAGGTAAAAATAAATTTTCCAGCTGCTGCTGTGATCCCAGTTCTTTTTGATGGAAAAGGTGCAGGCAGGGTGATAATGAATGCTCCTTGCAACAGTTACTACAGGGATCTTATTTTTTCGGGTAATGCGGTAATAATATTCTGTTTCATCTCCCCAAACAAAAAGGGTTGACCTGGGTACGCCAACACGCTCAACAATGCGGCGATTAATCAATGTTCCGTTGAATGGGTGACCAATGCCTTCGATGGTATCAGTATTTACTTCATCAATGGTTTTATAATGACCTGTTTTCCAGACAAAGGATCTTTTATCTTCTTTATCTATGACGGCGCAATTCAACAATTGTAATTTATTTTGATCAGCAGCCAACAGGTTTTCCAAAGCATCTTCTTTGGGCATGCCATCATCATCCATGCACCATATCCATTCATATCCCCGTTCATAACCGGTTTGAATGGCTTTACTAAAACCGCCGGCCCCGCCAACGTTTCCTTGTGTAATGAAATCTATACCGGGCTGATTCTTCAGCCAGGCCTCTGTACCATCGGTACTGCCGTTATTGATGACCAAAATGGAATTAACAGGGCGGGTTTGTTTACGCAGTGCTGCAATACATTCGGCAAGAAGAGCCTGCCGGTTGTGTGTTACAACAACAGCAATGACCTTTTCCATAGGAAGGCGTTTAGTTTTGATAAAATACTGATCACCTACATAACGGTACACGGCCCTGTATATTGCATGGAACGGTCAATTTTTAACGGCGGGAAAATGGGGATTTTACGTAGTAAAACAGCTATGTGAACGATTTAACCCAGCACCTTCCGGTAAACGGCGGCATAAGACTGAACGGCATCCGACAGGTTGTAATAAGCGTTTGCGCCCGACCGTATGGCTGCAGCATCTACCGGTTGAGGATGATCGCAGATGGAATGGATGATCTGAAGCATGGCAGCTTCGCTGAAATCGGGGAGCACATAGCCTGCCTGGTATTTTTCAACGATCTCAGCCATGTCGCCAACCCCGCTGTTGGTGATCACTGGAATGCCCATGGCCATGATCTCACCATGTTTCGTAGGTGAAGATGATAATTTTGAAAAGCACGGCTTGATGAAAAAGACCGAATAGGTACTAAATGAGAGTAATACCGGCACTTCATGTCGTTTGCCCGACCTTACCAGTATTTTATCTGCGGGTATGCCATGCCGGGAGGCTTCTGCCAGGATATCGGCGTGTCGGTTGTTGGATATGAAAAAGAATTTCGCTTCAGGTTTCTTGGTGAGAAGCAACGCACAAAACTTAAGCATTTCATCGGTAAGATACCAGCCCCCGGCAGAACCCAGGTAACTGATGATAAAATCATCTTTGGCAAAGCCCAGTTCCTTGCGGAAATTTTCTTTTACCATTGGGTCAATACCGGCAGGATCAAACAATTGCATATCCACGCTGCATGGGATCACCGATATACTAACGGGTTGGGGTAAGTGCTTCCAGCCGAGGATGATGTCTTTGGCTTTATAGGTAAGGCAGGTATTGTAATCGGCCTGCCGGATGCACTCATCTTCCTTGTTTTTAAAATAACGGTAAAGTATTTTAAAGAGTGGATTCCCCAGGTTCCACATGCCGCCATCTACGCGTTCATCGGCCCAGAAGCCACGGATGTCATTCAGGAATTTGGTGCCGTATTTCTTTTTCATCCACAAAGCAACCAGTGTTGGTATACCCGGGCGGGTATGCACCATATCAAAGAGTTGTTTCTGCTGTAATTTTTTTACCGTTCTTTTCAGTTGCCACAAGTCATACACAGAAGACAATACCGGCGGATTCTTATGATAAGGAATGCTAACCCATTCGATGGGAAGCCCCTGCAACAGGCCATCAACATACGGTTTATGTTCCTTGTATTTTTCAGGCTTATCACAACTTAATATCGTAAACGAGTAGCCGAAATTCGTTAACCCGGCCAGGTAAGGGATCACCTGGCTTTGCCCCAGCGGGTCAGTCATACCATCATAAGAAATGAAAAGGATTTTTTTCATGAACGGTCATTGGTCTGTTAATCCATCCATTGTTTGTACCACATCTGGAACATGAGCAGGTACCAGAAAAGGTTGTTATAATTCCGGTCGCCACTGAAAAACTGTTTCATGATATGATCCACCC
>JAKQKY010000316.1 GCA_029560415.1 Bacteroidota bacterium
AAATGCTATTACCCGGATGTTTTTTGCTGTGCTATATTGAACAGTTTACCCATGGGTTTTTACCAGCCGGCCCAACTGATCAGCGATGCCATCAAACATGGCGTGGAAGTACTGCCGGTGGATATCAACCATTCTTTGTGGAACAACCAGTTGGAACCAGAAAAACCCGCTGATACAAAAACGGGTAAATACCGTACCCTGCGCCTGGGTTTTCGCCAGGTAAAAGGTTTGCGGCAGGATGATATGGAACTATTAATTGCCGGCAGAGCAACACCCTACCCTTCTATCAATGCACTTCGGGATGCCGGCGTACCTGAAGCTGCTTTGGAAAGACTAGCCGATGCAGATGCCTTTCGTTCTATTGATCTCGATCGGCGACAGGCTTTATGGGAAGTATCTACCAAAGACCAACCGGTTAAACTCTTCAAAGGACAGCAACCGGCAGATGCCGCCACAGAAAACATAACCCTGCCTGTTATGAGCGACTCAGAACATGTGGTGCAGGATTATGCCGCCACTTCCCTGTCGTTGAAAGCACACCCGGTATTCTTTGTAAGAGAGAAACTGCAGCAATTGCATATTGCCACCACTGCTCAACTGTCTACATTAAAAAACGGCCAACCCGTAAAAGTAGCCGGACTGGTATTGGTGCGGCAGCGCCCCGGTACCGCAGGCGGTATTTGTTTTATGACCATTGAAGATGAAACCGGTTTTGCCAACCTGGTGATCTTTGAAAAACTATTTGACCAGTACCGGAAAGCAATCCTGCAATCCAAACTCATCATGGTGGAAGGTACATTGCAGGTAGAAGGCGAAGTGATCCATGTAATTGTTAAACATTGTTATGATCTGTCCAAATTGCTGCGGCAGTTGACGCCTTCTCAAAATGATGACCCGGCTGTGTTGACGCTGGCCTATGCGGATGAAAAATCGATACCAGCGCATGCGCAGGATAAAGCTGCTGAGGGAAAGGAAGGGAAAGTGTTTTATGGAGGGAGGAATTTTAGGTGATGAGACTAGCAGCAGTTTTTCATGGCATCATCGTTGTGTCACTCACTTGTACAGCATACCATTGGGGAACTGACCGCCGAATAATTTTATTAAA
>JAKQKY010000330.1 GCA_029560415.1 Bacteroidota bacterium
AATCCTTATCATTTTGCCACTCCGCTTTTGAAAATTCACATTCATTATGGCAGAAAAAGACCTGTTTGATTATACCGAAGACAGCATCCGCAGCCTCGACTGGCGGGAGCACATACGCCTGCGCCCGGGCATGTACATTGGTAAACTGGGCGATGGCAGCAGCCCCGATGACGGCATTTACGTTTTATTAAAAGAAGTGATCGATAACTGCATTGATGAACATACGATGGGTTATGGAAAACATGTGGATGTGAAAATCGACGGCAAGACCATTACCGTTCGGGATTATGGCCGCGGTATTCCTTTGGGTAAAGTGGTGGATGTAGTGAGCAAGATCAATACCGGCGCCAAATACGACAGCAAGGCTTTTCAAAAAAGTGTGGGATTGAACGGGGTAGGTACGAAAGCGGTGAATGCGCTCAGTCATCATTTTAAAGTAACAGCCTACCGCGAAGGCCGGGAAAAAACCGCAGAATTTGAAAGAGGCGTATTAGTAAAAGAACATAAGGAAACCGCCAGCAAAGAAGAGAATGGAACCTTTGTAACATTCATCCCCGATGAAACTGTTTTTAAGAATTTTCATTTCGTTCAGGAGTACCTCGACAACCAATTCTGGAATTATTGTTACCTGAATGCCGGCCTGGTGATGAACCTCAATGGCAAAAGGTATGTGAGCAAGAACGGTTTGCTCGACCTGTTGCAACGCAAGACCAATGAAGATGAGATCCGTTACCCAATCATTCACCTGAAAGGAGAAGATATAGAAATTGCCTTAACGCATGAGAATGCTTATGGCGAAGAATATTACAGTTTCGTAAACGGGCAGTTTACCACGCAGGGTGGTACGCATTTAGCTGCATTCAGGGAAGGATTTGTAAAAACGATACGCGATTTTTATAAAAAAGATTATGATGCGGCCGACATACGGGGAAGCATATGCGCTGCCATTTCGGTGAGGGTGCAGGAACCCGTATTTGAAAGCCAGACAAAAACTAAACTGGGATCGCAGACCGTTTTTGAAGGTGGCCCGAGCATGAAGAATTTCATCGGCGATTTTTTGATAAAAGAGCTTGACAACTTCCTGCATCGCAATCCCACTACGGCCGAAGCGCTGAAAAGGCGCATTGAGCAGAATGAACGGGAAAGAAAGGAACTCGCCGGCATTAAGAAACTGGCCAATGAAAGAGCCAAGAAAGCAAACCTGCACAATAAGAAACTACGCGATTGTAAGTTTCATTACAATGATGAGCCTACGGGTAAAGACAAAGACAGTATCATAGAAAAACAAAAAGAGAGCACCATTTTCATTACTGAAGGAGATAGTGCCAGCGGATCGATCACCAAATCGAGGAGTGTGAATACCCAGGCGGTTTTCAGCCTGAGGGGTAAGCCACTCAACTGTTACGGGCTAACCAAGAAAGTAGTGTATGAGAACGAAGAATTCAACCTGTTGCAGCATGCCTTGAACATTGAAGAAGGTTATGAAGGATTAAGATATAATAATATTGTGATTGCCACGGATGCGGATGTGGATGGAATGCATATTCGTTTGCTGCTGATGACCTTCTTCCTGCAGTTTTTCCCCGACCTGGTAAAGAACGGTCACGTGTACATCCTGGAAACACCTTTGTTCAGGGTAAGAAATAAACAGGAGACCATGTACTGTTATGATGAAACGGAGAAACAGGCTGCTGTAAAAAAACTGGGCAACAAGCCCGAGATCACGAGGTTTAAAGGATTGGGTGAGATCAGCCCGGAAGAATTTGCCCGTTTTATCGGCGCCGATATCAAACTACAACCTGTGATCATGGAATCCGGCGAACACGTACAAAACCTGCTCGAATATTATATGGGAAAAAATAGTCCGCAACGGCAGGATTTCATCATCGATAACCTGCGGGTTGATTTGGATTTTATCGAAGAAGTTTTAGAAGAAGAGAAGAAGTAATTAATAGTTAAAAATTAATAATTAATATTTTTTTTCTTCTTGGAAGAGGTTTAAAATAGCGGATTTATGAATGCTTAAGCTTAAGAAGATTTTTTAATTTTTAATTAATAATTATTAATTAAAAATTAAACGTCAATATGAAAAGTGATAATGTGGTTGTAGAGAAATCTTTTCAGTTTGCATTAAGAATTGTAAAGCTTTTTATCCTTTTGAAAGAAAAGAAAGTTGAACGGGAGTTGATCATACAACTTTTAAAAAGCGGAACTTCTATTGGAGCCAATGTAGAAGAAGCGATGGGTGGTTCCTCGAAAAGAGATTTTATCCATAAACTGGAAATCGCTTACAGGGAATCAAGAGAAACAAGGTATTGGCTCAGGTTATTAAAAGAAAGTCATTTTCTGGAAGCGAAACTGGC
>JAKQKY010000339.1 GCA_029560415.1 Bacteroidota bacterium
ACAAAGCGCAATACAGTTGGTTTTTATATTTTTCATTTAACCGCTAATTTGCAGTAAATATTTTTCATGCCGTTTCAACTTCAATCAAATTATTCCCCGGCGGGTGACCAGCCTGATGCTATCCTTAAGCTGACTGAAGGTATTCAGGAAGGCGAACGCTATCAAACTTTATTGGGGGTAACCGGAAGTGGTAAAACTTTTACCATTGCCAATGTGATTCAGAATGTACAAAGACCCACACTGGTGCTTACACACAATAAAACACTGGTGGCGCAATTGTATGGTGAGTTCAAACAATTTTTTCCTGACAATGCAGTAGGGTATTTTGTAAGCTACTATGATTACTACCAGCCTGAAGCTTACATCCCGGTAAGCAATACTTATATTGAAAAGGACCTTAGCATCAATGAAGAATTAGATAAACTCCGCTTGCAGGCGACAGCGCAATTGCTTAGTGGAAGAAGAGATATCATTGTGGTGGCCAGTGTAAGCTGTATTTATGGTATGGGTAACCCAACTGAATTTGAAAATGGTATCGTAAGAATAGAGAAGCGGCAAGTAATTTCAAGGCAAGGATTTTTGCATTCATTGGTGAACAGCTTGTACAGCAGGACCCAGGGAGATTTTACCAGGGGAACTTTCCGGGTGAAAGGGGATACGGTAGATATTAATTTGCCCTATGTTGATTACGGCTACCGCATTACTTTTTTTGGGGACGAAATTGAAAGCATTGAAACATTGGAATTAAGCAGCAGCAAGCGGATTGCGGAGGTTGAGAATGCTGCCATCTTCCCGGCGAATTTATATTTGGCACCAAAAGATATTATGCAAGAAGTTATTTATGAGATACAGGATGAAACAGCTGCACAGGTAGAATACTTTAAAGCAACCGGAAAATTTATTGAGGCACAACGACTGAGTGAAAGGGTGAACTATGACCTGGAAATGATCCGGGAATTAGGATATTGCAATGGCATTGAAAATTATTCCAGGTTTTTTGACCGTAGAAAACCGGGCACAAGACCTTTCTGTTTGCTGGATTATTTTCCAAAAGATTTTATTTGTGTAATTGATGAAAGTCACCAGACCGTGCCGCAGGTAAGTGGTATGTATGGAGGAGACCGGAGCAGGAAAATGGTATTGGTTGATTATGGTTTTCGTTTGCCCTCCGCCTTAGATAACCGCCCGCTGAATTTTCATGAATTTGAAAATATGATGGGGCAAACCATTTTCGTGTCTGCCACACCGGGAGATTATGAACTGGAAAAAACCGGCGGTATTGTGGTGGAACAGGTAGTAAGACCTACGGGCCTGCTGGACCCGCCGATTGAAATACGTCCTTCAATCAACCAGATAGATGACCTGCTGGATGAAATTGATAACCGCATCAAAAAAGGCGACCGGGTGCTGGTAACCACGCTCACCAAGCGAATGGCGGAAGAGATGGATAAATACCTGCACCGCATCAACATCAAAAGCAAATACATACACAGCGAAGTGGATGCATTGGAAAGGGTGGAAATATTGAGAGAGTTGAGACTGGGTGTAATTGATGTTTTAGTGGGTGTAAATTTATTAAGAGAAGGTTTGGACCTGCCGGAAGTTTCGCTGGTGGCCATACTGGATGCAG
>JAKQKY010000356.1 GCA_029560415.1 Bacteroidota bacterium
GCCGCCAGGAACTGCGAGTACACCTGGGGGTCAGACATAAAACTTGGGTAACGGATCACTACCGTACCGGCGATATTTGGGTTGGCTGTTCTTACCAGGTTAAACTGGATTCCAAATACAAACTGGCATGCAAGGAAAATCAATGATACAAAAAGCGTGATCTGCAGGCATTTCACAACTGTGTGAAAGAATTTAGGATCATCTACGCATTCATCGGTAAGTATCTTGGCAAAAATGAAAATGGGAAAATGAGCGATGATATCCCTTATGGTATCATTGCCTAGGCTGTCGGCATTGATGAGCCCCAACAGGATCACGGCCAGTAAGGAAACAAATAATATCGTATACACATGACCGATATACAACGATACTTTTTTCGGCCGGTAGAATACAAAAAAATACAGGTAAGTGATGAGATCAAATGTGGTCATGGCCAGTGTACCTGGTAAAAGATAAATGGCCAGGAATGGAAAACTCAGCAGTATATATTGAACATAAAGTCGGTTCTTGTCGTCTCTCGTAAACACCATCATGGCCAGGAACATCACAACCGTGAGCATGGCCAATAGTTGGGTTATGCTTATGCCTCCCATGGTTTAATGCTTTTCATTGAATAATGATTTATTAAACCATAAACCGGTCATCCTGCAGATGTTTTCTGTAAATGAAATGGTTTCAAGCACGTCGAAGCGGGGTATTGTGTAAACGTGAGCAATATTTCCTGGTGTAATATAGTGCGTTTGAGTTGTAAATGCCAACCGGTACCCGGCCGACTGCAAATACTTTATTTCCCGTTCCTTGTAATCGCCATTTGGATAGGCGAAATGATTTACGGGCGTATGTAGCCAGGTTTCCAGGATACTCTTTGATCTTGCGATCTCATCATGTGATTGCTGATCTCCACAGGTAGATAATATGGGGTGGGTGACCGTATGACTGCCGATCGATACAAAGGGCGTATTTGAAATTTCCTTTAATTCATCTACGGTAAGTGCCTCCCTTTCCAACGGGATACGCACCTTTACTTCATTCACCAGGTGCACCCGCTCTTCATTGGCCAATTTTTTACAGGCCGTAACAGATTGTTTCACCAGGCCCTGTTTATTGGCCGCAGCAATATACGACCACCAATAGGCTTCCCCGGTTTCGATCGGTTGGGTTGAAGCAAATATAGTTACCGGAATTTTGTATTGATTGGCAACAGCGGCAATATTTTCCTTATTGTTCCGCCAGCCATCATCAACTGTGAGGATCACAGCCGATTTGGGAAAAGGTTTTTTCCCTGAAGCAATCTGCTCGTATTCATCTGCCGAAATAATGGTAAACCCCTTGCGAAGGAACCATTTTACGCAGGATTCAAACAATTTCCTGCTGGGATCATGAAAATAAACCGACAATAGAAAATCGCCATTGGCGGCTCTTTTCCTCAGCCTGCTCATCTTACCCGATAGGATCAGCATCCATGCAGCAAAAAATGCAGCTATATTTCTTATACTGAAAATCATTAAAAATGAGTTATATAATACTGTAATGACACTAAAAATGAAGATCTATAGGTATAACATCATTTTTTATATGTTTTCGCATATAACGGTATAGCTGCACTAAATATTTTGTACAGTTCATGGATGCCGGTCTGCCGGTTACGATACCATGTTTCTCAATTTATAGGTGTAATCAATAAGTTCGACGCTTGATTTCTGTACTTCTGCTGTCATCATAAAGCCCAGTGACGGTAAGATCACCTTTACTTTATTGTTCTGCATTGATACAACATTGCCTTCGAACTCCATTAACGGACCGCTGATGATACGTACCATGTCGTTTACATTCACGGCCGTTTTTTCCAGCTGAACATCGGAATGCTCGCTCAAAAACTGCTGAATGCTTTCAATTTCAACGTCCTTAACCATCGCAGGGCGCCCCAGCCAATACACGAAGTTTACAACATCGTTGATCTGGCGGATTGCAGCCATCTCCATTTCAGTAATGTGTACAAACACATACGAAGTGAATAAGGGTTCCTGGACAATTTTCTTACGGTCCGGAGATTGTTTTAACAACCTGTTCAACGGACAGTAATTTTCAATTTTCTTCTTCGTTAACAAAGCCGATACTTTTTTCTCGCATCGTGACTTAGTGTAAACTGCATACCAATTCTTTTTCATTTGGTCTAATTTTATTGATAAAATATGCAGCTTCTCACTGGATTAGATACTCTGGTCTTTTAATGGATATGGCGGCGCTTTTTTTGCTAACTGGCTGCCTGCAGTTGTTTGGTTTTTGGATGGATATGATTTTTAAAGCGGGTTGTTTCTCGGTGAACTCAGGTTTTAATTGAGTCCTTTTTTTTCTCCTTCTTGCCTTTCTTGTCTTTACTTCCATAAACATAATCATAACCGTAGCCATAATTATTTTTGAAGAATCCCCTCACTTTTACACCATTAAAAATGATGGCAGGATTCGTTAATGGATTGATCTTATTATTCTCGTCTATTCTTTTTACCAGTATTTTCGGCGTGTACTTATGACGTACCACGTATAAAGTTGCATTGCTGAGTGGCGACAGGATATATGCATCCGTAACCAATACTACAGGAGCCGTATCCATGATCACCAGGTCAAATACGCCTTCCAGGTAAGTAATGAGCTCCTGGATCTTTCCGTTCAGTAATAATTCCGACGGGCTTTCATGCAGCGTACCCGAAGAAACAAAGAAAAGGTTCTGGTGCTCAGGCACGCGTTTGATAATTTCTTCAGGGTCTTTGTCTCCAGTTAAGAAATCACTTACACCCGCATCTTCCGTGGTTTTGTTAAAGATCTTTCCCATACCAGGGTTGTGCAGATCCAGGTCAACCAACACCACTTTCTTGCCGGTCAGGGAATTGCTGATGCCCAGGTTGGCAGCGATAAAACTCTTTCCTTCGCCAGGTATGCTCGATGTAACCAATACTTTTTTATGCTCTTTATCTATCCCAAGGAAGTGTAGCGATACCCTGATCTTCCTGAATTCTTCTGCAATAAAACTTCTTTTACCAGCTTCAATCACCAACGATTCTTTCGATTTGTTGAAAGCCACTTCACCAATGATAGGAATGCTGGTTAAACCTTCCAGGTCCTGGCGATACAACACTTTGCGGCTGAACGCTTCCCTTGCGCCAATGAATACGATACATACAGCAAAGGCTACGGCCATGGCTGCCATGTAGATCAGCATTTTATTTGGACTAACCGGTAACCTGGTCGACTGGGCTTTGTTTACCACGCGGCTGTCAGACAGGGTAGAGGCATATGATAATTCACTTTCTTCCCTTTTTTGCAACAGGAAGGAGTAGATGCCGTTTTTAATATTCTGGTCGCGGCTCATTTCAAGCAATTGCCTTTCCTTTTGCGGAATGGTACTCAGCATAGAAGAGTAACGGTTATTGGTAGTGGCCAATGTACCTCTGCTTGCTTCCAGGTTTTTACGCTGGTTCTGTATGTTTTCTAAAATGCCTGGTTTAAGTTTACTGATCTGGTCTTTTACCGATACCAGCATCGGATTATTTTCGGCAACCGTCTTCTTCAATTTCTCATATTCCATTTCAGACGTATGCAGGTTGCTCATCATCTGGGCCAGGTTTGGATCTGCAACACCCATTGTTGATGGCATGATTGAAGCAGAAGCGCCATTGCTGTTGGTAAGTGCCTTTTCTACTTCACCCATGGCAGCAAGTTGCATGTTGATCTCACCAAGCTTTTGATCATTGGTGCTCACGTTCTGCAGGTAAAGCTGGCCCTGGGTGCTAATGTCAGTTGCACCACGACCTGCTTTATATTGTTGTACATTTTTTTCAATAGAATCCAGGTCTTTAGCTACAATATTCAATCTTTCTTCAACGAACTGGAGCGTATTTTTGGCCAGGCTGTTCTTTTCGTCAATGGCGGCACGGTCGTAAAAATAGATGAGTGCATTCAATACATCTTCTGCCCGGCGGGGAACTGCATCCCGGTAACTTAGGTTGATGATGCTAGATAATTTGCTGGCAGCCGTTACTTTCAACCCGTTCAAAATGCCCTTGGTAACCGTTTTGGTTTGAACCAGGGAAAAGAAGAACGGCTCATTCAAAGCACTTTTGTTGTACACTTTATTCGGTATGAAACGCAGCCTGCCAAATGAAGTAGATAACCACTCATTGATCTTGCCCGCTTTTTTACCATTCAGGCTAATTTCGCCGGAACGCTCATCATATTTCAGGTAAACCTTGCCAACTTCTTTGATATCATCAGGATCCGCAGCTTCAATAGAAACAGGGGAAGCAATGTAAGCAGAGATCGTTTTTAATTTTCCTTCCTGCGAAACCGGTGCATAAAGGTGAAGCGATTTAACCACGTTATCCATCAACGACCTTGATTGCAATACCTCAACCTCATTTTCAATGATCTTCTTCGTGCTCATCATGTTCAGCGACTCCATCATCTTCGAATCATCGTATCCTTTCTTTTCATCTTTGATGATCAGGGTTGCAGTTGCTTCGTATAACGGTATAGTATAACGCAGGTACACATATGCACAACCGAAGGCGAGCACGCCTGCGACCAGGAACAGGGGCCAGTACGCGACATACTTCGAAATAAGCGTCGTGATCAGGTTCTCTTCCTTCTGCAATGGGTTCTTATGTATCTGTTTTGGTTGCATTCGATTTCTCGGGGTAATAATTTATTTTACTAACTGGGTAACTACAATGGCAATGATCGACAATCCACTTAAGATCGTTGGCAACAGCTGCTGCTGGCTGCGGTTAGCCTGGGCAACTTTATCTTTATTCGCTTCCACATATATCACATCATTTGGCTGCAGGTAGTAATAAGGTGAGGTAAGAAAGTTCCTTGAATTCAGATCAATGCGCCTGATATTCCTTTTACCATCAATTTCCCTGATCAGCAAAACATTGTCTTTTTTACCATAAACAGTGATGTCACCAGCCAGGCCAAGGGCTTTGATCAGCGAAATGCGCTCATTCGGTACCGTGATAACCGTTGGATTGCCAACTTCACCGATCACGGTAACTTCATAATTCAGGTGACGGATGTTTACGATCGGGTCGAGCAATAATTTTTTATCAAGGATGGAATTGGTAATATCCGTTTTCAATTGTTTCTTGGTAATGCCGGCAGCTTTCACATTTCCGAGGATCGGTAACTGTATGAAACCATCACTGTTTACCAGGTAACCGCTTCCGGTTGTATTGGTGGTTCCGGTGCTGCTCGTTGTATTGGTAGAAAAATTGTTGGTAGAATTGAAAATGGCTGAAGCCTCAGGATTTAAACTGCTGATGGAAATGCTAAGGATGTCATTCTTTTGAATCGGCGGCTCCATATCATCTAGCTTCGACAGGAACATTGTATCCTGTGCATTATAGAAATAAGTTGATTTCTGCGTGCTTACACAAGAAGTTCCCATTACGATCAGTAAACAAAACAATCCGAGAATGTATAGAGGTCGAGCCATAAAATTCATTTATAATTAGCTGTGGTAATTATTGAATAGTCAAAAAATGTCAATAGGAGATTTCTCGAAAGGGGTGGATCGGAGGTAAAATGAAGCAAATAAACAATACTTCAAATCAGAGGACTATTCTTAGGAATGAATTCTGTGGTGGAATTATGAATACTGGAGATAAAAGGGTTGTACTTTTCTTAAGATTGGATAAGCTTTGGTCTGAAGGAAGTAGGATAATTCCCTCGTTTATAGCTCAAAAGTAATATACTAAAGTCTAATATGCAAATTTCTGAAACAAAATTTTGAGTATTTTTTTACGCAGTCTCAAATTCGGTTTCTTTCAATGCACCGAACCCATCGGAATTTCTCAACAGATTGACAGTCAAAAATTTAAATAAATTGAACTTTAAGTGTGTTTACCATCCGTTTTTTGCTGCAAGATCTGGTGAACACATTAATGATTGATAATTGCTAACTTGATGATTTTTAATATTTTACATATTTTATACGGTTAATTTTTCAAAGGGAGCCTTTAAAATTTAATTATTTGTGACAAACGCAGGCTTCTATAAATTGAGTTAGAACAGGTCCCGGAATCTCAATCCTTTATGCTTAACTTTGCGCTCGAAAAAATACATTGCTATGAAAGAAGTATATATCATTTCGGCCGTTCGTACGCCGATTGGAAGTTTTGGAGGTTCCCTGAAAGGATTTTCTGCCACCCAACTTGGCTCCTTTGCCATTAAAGGAGCGATCGAAAAAGCCGGTATCGATCCTGCCCAGGTACAAGACGTACTCATGGGGTCGGTGATCCAGGCCAACCTCGGACAGGCACCTGCCCGCCAGGCCGCAAAATTTGCAGGTCTTCCAAATGAAGTGAATTGCACCACCGTTAATAAAGTTTGCGCCAGTGGCATGAAAGCCATTGCACAGGCTGCTCAAAGCATTCTCCTGGGCGATGCCGATATCGTGATCGCCGGCGGTATGGAAAGCATGAGCAATGTGCCGTTTTATGTAGACAGCATGCGTTGGGGTAACAAATATGGAAATACTCAGATGATTGATGGGCTGGCGAAAGACGGTCTCACCGACGTATACGACGGCAAAGCCATGGGCACTGCCGCTGAACTTTGTGCTTCAACCTGCAATATCAGCCGGGAAGAACAGGATACATTTGCCATTGAAAGTTATAAACGTAGCCAGGCCGCTGTACAGGCAGGTAAATTCGACAATGAAATCGTACCAGTGGCCATTCCGCAACGCAAAGGCGACCCGGTGATCTTTGCAAAAGACGAAGAACCTTTCAATGTGAAATTTGACAAGATCCCTGAATTGAATAGTGCTTTTCAGAAAGGCGGAAGTGTTACAGCTGCCAATGCATCTACCATGAATGATGGTGCCGCAGCCCTGCTGCTCATGAGCAAAGAAAAAGCAGATGCACTCGGTTTAAAACCAATTGCAAAAGTGGTTTCTTATGCCGATGCCGAACAGGCTCCGGAATGGTTTACCACTACTCCAGCGATCGCTGTTCCCAAAGCGGTAGAAAAAGCAGGTTTAAAAATGAGCGATATTTCGTTCTGGGAATTGAACGAAGCATTTTCTGTAGTTGGAATCGAAAACAGCCGCCGGATGAAGCTCGACCCGGCTACGGTAAATGTAAATGGCGGTGCTGTTTCCATCGGCCATCCGCTTGGATGCAGCGGTGCACGAATCATTGTTACATTGATCAATGTATTGAAGCAGAACAACGCAAGGTATGGCGCTGCGGGTATCTGTAACGGTGGGGGAGGTGCGAGTGCAATGGTAATCGAAAATATCCAGTAACAACAATGCTTTCAGCGGAAACTATATTTTGAAGTGATACCATCGTATCACTTTTTTTTATGTGGGTTCACCCCAATACCTGATAATCTTTTTTATTCATAAAAAAAAAATAGAAGTCCTATTGTAATATTAAAATATTGTTTCTACATTGCGCATCGTTACGCCACCATCGTAACGTATCAACCCCCGAATGACAACTGCTTTTTACCGGTAATGAACCGGCGTTTTTTAGCTACTATCCAATACTTACAGAGTTACCAACGCTATCGCCTACACGCAACCATTGAAATAATTCCGCCTTTCAATACAATTATCCCTTGAATCATTTGTTTCGCCCCTTTGTATCTATTTCTCTGTCCCATAAGTAAATGAATATACCGGCAGTTTATTCCTACCGGTTTGCAGCATGGTCACTTTCAAAGCTGGCTGACCTGCTTTAATAAATACCTGTTCCTGCCTTTGGCGGGTTCGGGTCATCAACTAAGTAAATAATAGAAAAACCAATGTATCAGGATGCTCTTCCAGGAGCATCCTTTTTTATTGAAATACCAGTTAGTGTACATTCAACACAATTTGTTAGTATGCCTGCGATAGAATAAATTTGCAACCATTCATTATTTAGAAACAATTCAATAAAACCATAAAGCAGCATGCGACAGATCGCCTTTAGAGAAGCATTACGGGAAGCAATGCAGGAAGAAATGAGATTGGACGAACGGGTATTTTTAATGGGAGAAGAAGTGGCTGAATATAACGGCGCTTATAAAGTGAGCCAGGGCATGCTTGAAGAATTTGGTGAAAAAAGGGTGATCGATACCCCGATCGCTGAACTCGGATTTACGGCCATCGCCGTTGGAGCGGCCCAAAACGGCCTGCGCCCGATCGTTGAATTCATGACATGGAATTTTGCAGTATTAGCTTTAGATCAAATTTTAAATACCGCTTCTAAAATGCTGGCAATGAGCGGCGGACAAGTTGGGTGCCCGATCGTATTTCGGGGAGCAACCGGTAGCGCAGGCCAGCTGGGAGCACAGCATTCTACCTCTTTTGAAAGCATGTATGCCAATATTCCAGGCATTAAAGTGATATCGGTTAGTAACCCATACGATGCCAAAGGATTGTTGAAATCGGCCATCCGCGACGACGATCCGGTTGTTTTTATGGAGAGTGAAGTAATGTATGGCGATAAAGGGGATGTACCTGAAGGCGAATACCTCATTCCAATTGGTAAAGCCAACGTGGTGAGGGAAGGATCCGATGTTACCATCGTATCTTTTAATAAAATGATGAAAGTAGCTTTAGGAGCTGCAGAAGAACTTGCCAAAGAAAACATCAGCGCCGAGGTTATCGATCTGCGTACCATTCGGCCGTTGGATTGGTTTACCATCCTGGAAAGTGTCAAGAAAACCAACCGCCTTGTGATCGTGGAAGAACAATGGCCTTTCGCATCCGTTTCGTCTGAAATTTCGTATAGAATACAGAAAGAAGGATTTGATTACCTGGATGCTCCCATTCGACGGATCACATCAGCCGATGCACCGATGCATTATGCCCCCAACCTGGTGGCAGCTTATTTACCTGATGTACCCCGAACAGTGAAGATCATCAAGGAAGTCATGTACCTGAAAAAATAATTTATTCAAGGTAACCATCCATGTTGAAAAAGATTTGTATGTTCCTGATGCTACTCTCCGGTACGTATCAATCAGAATCACAGAAATTCTTTACCAGTTTTTTTGGGGGCATATCTACTTACCAGGGCGATCTCGTTGAAAGACCGCTTGCCCTGGAACAATCTAAATTTGCATGGGGCGTTGGTCTCCTGGTTGAACTAAATGACCGGATGTTCATACGCGGCGATTTTACCAGCGGCAAACTTAGTGGTGACGATAGATTGGGCGTTAAAAACAGGCAGCGCAACCTGAATTTCTTTTCAAACATTTACGAATTCTCCCTGGGGTTTGAATATGTGCTCTTCAATCTCTACGACTATAAGGTTTCTCCATATGTGTTTACCGGCATTTCACGGTATAGTTTTTCACCCAAAACGCTGAGTGACGACGGCAATGAAGTGTCACTTTTTGAACTGAATACAGAAGGGCAGGGATTTTACAAGAACCGTAAGCCTTATAAACTTCGCCAGTTTGCCATTCCATTCGGCGGTGGCCTGCAATGGGCCATAACCGATAACAAGCGAATCGGTTTTGTCATTGGCATCCGTAAAACATTTACCGATTATATTGATGATGTTAGTACCACTTATGTAGATAAGGATATTCTCTTTGCCAACAGGCGAAATGCACCTGCCTTTGCTTACCGGGGAGATGAACTTCCCAACGGTGACCCATATCCTCCGGATGGTACAAAGCGGGGCAATCCAACCAGCAAGGACTGGTATTATTTTTCGGGAATCACCCTCCGGGTAAGAATTCAGCCTGGCAAACAAAAACAACACTATTCACAGAAATTCAAAAGGGCAAAGGTGACTTGCCCTAAGCCTATGTAAGCAGGTTCCTTCTTTTCAAAAATCTTTTCACAATAATTTCAACAAGCTCCATCTATTTCTGTTTTACATTTACAACGTAAATCACATAAATGGCCTATCGCTCATTAGAAGAATGCCTGCTCGACCTGGAAAAGAACGGAATGCTGGTTCGCATCAAAGAAGAAGTAGATCCCTATTTGCAGATGGCTGCCATTCATCTTCGGGTATTCGAAGCCGGTGGTCCGGCACTTCTTTTCGAAAATGTAAAAGGATCGTCGTTCCGGGCAGCGTCAAATATTTTTGGAACCCTTGAAAGAAGCCAATTCATTTTCAGGCATCAGCTGAAACAGGTACAGCAACTCATAGATCTCAAGAGCAACCCCATTGAAGCGATCAAACATCCCATCAATAATTTCCAGGCAGGCCTCGCAGCCATTAAAGCATTGCCTTTAAAGAACCCAGTTTCAAAACCTGTACTGGCAACTAAGATCCGGGTACAGGACCTTCCTCTCATACATCATTGGCCAATGGATGGGGGAGCCTTTGTTACATTACCCCAGGTTTATACCGAAGACGCCGACAAACCAGGCATCATGAATGCAAACCTGGGCATGTACCGCATACAGCTCAACGGTAACGAGTACCAGCTAAATAGCGAGATTGGATTGCACTACCAGTTGCACCGCGGTATCGGTGTTCACCAGGCCAAAGCCAATAAAAAAGGGCAGCCACTGAAAGTCAGCATCTTCGTGGGTGGTCCGCCTTCGCATACCGTGGCCGCCGTTATGCCATTGCCCGAAGGAATCAGTGAAATGACCTTTGCAGGAGTATTAGGAGGCAGACGTTTCCGTTATGTGTATGAAGATGGATATTGCATCAGCACCGATGCTGATTTCGTTATCACCGGGGAAGTAGATCCCGGCAGTAATAAACCCGAAGGACCATTTGGGGATCACCTGGGTTATTACAGCCTGCAACATCCTTTCCCCCTGTTGAAAGTGAAGCAGGTGTACGCAAAAAAAAATGCCATCTGGCCTTTTACGGTTGTTGGTCGTCCTCCGCAGGAAGACACCAGTTTTGGGCAACTCATTCACGCCATTACCGGTACTGCCGTACAACAGGAAATTCCCGGGTTAAAAGAAGTACATGCCGTAGATGCTGCCGGCGTACACCCCTTGCTGTTAGCTGTGGGAAGTGAGCGCTATACGCCCTATGCGCCAGCCAAGCAGCCTGCTGAACTGCTTACCATCGCCAATCATATCCTGGGCACCGGTCAGCTCAGTCTCGCCAAATTTCTCTTCATCACCGCAGATGAAGAGAATAAGATCAGTGCTCAGAATATTGGTCCATATTTCGAATTCCTGCTCAGCCGCATCGATACCCGCAGGGATATTCACTTTTACACCAATACCACCATCGACACCCTCGATTATTCAGGCAATGGACTAAACAGTGGCAGCAAAGTTGTGTTGGCAGCTTATGGCGATAAACGTCGTAACCTCGCCACTGAGGTGCCAACAGCTCTTCAATCACTAAATGGATTTAATAACCCACAAATCGCCATACCGGGCGTAGCGGTATTGCAGGCTGGCACTTTTACAACGTATGAAAAGGCCCATGCTGAAATGCAGGCATTAAACGACCAATTGAAAGAGGCCAATTTACAGGGAACAAACGTTAACGGATACCCGAACGAATTGGTCTTGATCATCATAGCCGATGATGCAACATTCACAGCAGCCAACATAAACAATTTTCTTTGGGTTAGCTTTACCCGCAGCAATCCATCGCACGATATGTATGGTATAAACAGCTTTACCGAAAACAAACACTGGGGCTGCAAAGGGCCGCTGGTACTTGATGCCAGAATCAAGCCACATCATGCACCGCCGGTAGAAAAAGATCCTGCTACTGAAAAAGCCATCGAACATATTTTCAATAAAGGTGGAAGTCTTTATGGCATATTAAAATAAACCTGTTCACCGAGTACAATTAAAACATCATCATGAAATACAGTTTTCTCCTCATACCCGTATTCTTCTTCCAGTTCTGCAATGCCCAGCCTGTAAAAAAACTGCCTTCCAATACCGATGACAACACACTCTTATGGGAGATAAGTGGAAATGGTCTTACAAAACCCAGTTATCTTTTCGGAACTTTTCACCTCATGTGCAGGGAAAACATTCATTTTTCTGACAACCTGAAGGAAGCCCTGCATGGCGCTTCTGAAGTGTATTTTGAAATGGATCTCGATGATGCTTCCAATACCCTGGGCGCCGTATTTTTCATGAATATGAAAGACGGAAAAACTTTGAAAGACCTATATAACGATAACGAGTATGCCAGGATAACTACTTTCTTTAAAGATTCACTTCGTACAGGCCTCGCAATGTTCCAACGCATGAAGCCGGGATTCCTGGCGGCGATGCTGTACCCGAAAATGATGCCTTGTAAAAATATGAGTGGGGTAGAACAGGAATTGCTTGCCATTGTTGCAAAAGATAAAAAAGAAATTAAAGGCTTTGAAACCATCGCCAATCAGTCTGCTGCATTTGATAGCATTCCCTTAAGCCAGCAGGCCAGTGAATTGCTTAAATCGATCGACAGTTTCCATTCCTATCAGAAGAATTTTGATCAATTGATCAAGGGATATTTGTCGCAACAAATCACTTCATTTGATACATTATTTACCGATACCTTGAAAGGTGGATTTGATGCCCGCTTCGAAGAACTTCTGCTAAATCGTCGCAACAGGAACTGGGTAGATCAATTGAAAAAGATACTGCCGGAAAAAAACATCTTTATCGCAGTGGGAGCTGGTCATCTCGTGGGTGAACAGGGTCTCATCGCCCTGCTGAGAAAACAAGGATATACTTTAAGGCCGATCCTGAATAAATAAAACGAAATATTATTTTAATAGCACAACACGTTATTTGATCACCACTTCACGAATGGTTTTTTCACCAAGGGCTTCGTTCACCCTTTCGATGATCTTGTCTTTCTGGTAAAGCAATTCATTCTTGAGAGGTGCTACCGTTGTTGTGATAAAGAGGGTTTGCCCGATGATCTGGATCTTATCGGTATACCTCGCCACTGTCTTGCCCATCATTTCTTCCCACAAGGCTTCTATTTGAATGGCCTGCACGCCATGTTTCAGGCGGCTGTGCTTTAAGAATTGCTGCATGGCGTCCTGTAAAGAGAGTTCTCCCATACTTTAAAATTACCATTTTTTTCGAAGCCGCTGCTTGAATTAATCCCTGGCCATTGAATATTGATTATTGAATATTAAACAAACTACTCCTCATAACTCAATGATCTGGAACGATACGTCTAAACTTTCCAGCGCATCTTCCAGTCTTTCCCGGTGCGTATCGGTGATCAGTACCTGGCTCTTGTTCTCGCAGCATACCCAGTGCAGCAATTGATGCATGCGCTGCCCGTCGAGTTTTTCAAATACGTCATCAAGCAACAGCAGGGGAGGAAATCCTTTATTGATCTTTAATAATTCAAATTCAGCCAGTTTAAGGGCAAATAAAAGGCTCTTTCGCTGGCCTTGTGAAGCGATCTGTTTAAAGGGTTGCCCATTCAGTAAGAAACCCATATCATCCTTGTGAATGCCGGCATTGCTGCGCTGTAATATGAGGTCACGGCTACGAAGTTGTTGCAATAAATTTTCAAAAGGTTGATCGTTGAGTTGGCTTATATATTGCAGGGAGATCGTTTCCCGGTGCCCGGAGATCTGGTTATAAAATGTTTGCACCAGCGGGATCATCTCCTTCAGGAATCCATTTCTTTTTTCATGTATGCGTTTACCGGGTACTAACAGTTGCTCATCTAGTATATCCAGTACCGTTAGAGACGCCGGCTTCCCGTCTTCCATATTTTTTAAAAGGCTGTTGCGTTGCTGCAGGATCTTATTGTAACTGATCAGTTCCTGGAGATACCCGGCATCAAGCTGGCTCATAACTGTATCAATGAATCGCCTGCGGCCTTCACTGGCACCGGTAATGAGCTCAATATCATCCGGGGCGATCATCACGGCGGGAAACAGGCCTATATGCTTCGAATATTTGTCGTAAGGCACATCATTCAGCATGATCTCTTTTTTACCTGCGGGCCTGAAAATGCATACGATCTTTTGGGGAGTACCTTGTTTTTCAAGCTGTGCTTCGAGCCTGAAACCTTCTTTTTGAAAATGCACCTGCTGGTTATCGGTAGTCGAAAAATTACTCTTTGTAAAACAACAGTAAAAAACAGCATCGAGGAGGTTGGTCTTGCCCTTTCCGTTCAGTCCGCAAATGCCCACAACCTGGCTGGAAAAATCAAATGACTGATATTCGTAATTTTTATAATGCGTTAGGGTTATTTTCTGTAACGAAAGCATGTGTGCCTGCAAGATACGAAGGCTGAAAATATTCCGGGTCAAACGGGCCTGCCAATCTCCATGGATGTCGATTAAAGTATTGCCTCTCAGGGAAAAATGTTCGGATTCCAAAGGCTGTTCATTCATTTTAAAGGCTATGGTTGAATTTAGCATTTCTCCCTTATCTTTGCCGACTAAAATTTATACCATTGGCTACAAAGTTTTCTAAAGAAACTTACTTATACTGGTACGAACTCATGCTTCTTTTGCGCCGGTTTGAAGAAAAAACCGGCCAGTTGTATGGCATGCAAAAGATCAGGGGTTTTTGTCATTTATACATAGGCCAGGAAGCAGTAGCTGCCGGCTGCATGACGGCAACTAATCCCGATGATAAGTTCATTACAGCTTACCGCGATCATGCATTGGCCATTGCCAAAGGCATTTCGGCCAAGAGTTGTATGGCTGAGTTATACGGTAAAGCTACCGGTTGCAGCAAGGGCAAGGGTGGTAGCATGCACTTCTTTGGTGTGAAAGAGAATTTCTTCGGTGGCCACGGAATCGTGGGTGCCCAGATAGGAACCGGTGCAGGGCTGGCTTTTGCAGAAAGATATCGTGGAACCAAGAATGTGGTGCTTTGCTTTTTTGGCGACGGCGCTGCACGCCAGGGTATGCTGCACGAAACGTTCAACATGGCCATGCTTTGGGACCTCCCGGTGGTTTTCATCTGCGAAAACAATCACTATGCCATGGGTACTTCGGTTGCCCGAACAAGCAAAACGCTCGACATATATAAATTGGCCGATGCCTACGAAATGCCAGGCGATTCTGTAGACGGAATGAGCCCCGAAGATGTGCACAATGCCATACTAAGGGCAGCAAACAGGGCCAGGGAAAAAGGCGGACCAACTTTACTCGAAATAAAAACATACCGGTACAAAGGGCATAGCATGAGCGATCCCCAGAAATACCGTACCAAGGAAGAACTGGAAGAATATAAACAAAAAGACCCGATCGAACATGTGCTGAAGGTATTAAAAGATCAATACAAGGTTGCTGAAGCCGATATAGAAGTGATCAACGAAAGGGTGAAAAAAGAGGTAGACGACAGCGTTAGTTTTGCAGAAGAAAGCCCATGGCCGGATGACAGCGAACTGCTGAAAGACGTTTACGTACAGGAAGATTATCCATTTATTACCGACTAATACAATTTTACATCAACACCGGCTGATGGCCGGTTCAGAACATTAATTAAATACCAACAATCAACATGGCAGAGAAGAACGTAGTAACAACCCCTACACCCGAAACAAACGAAGCACTTGATAAGGCAAAAGGTTTCTGGGCCAATTACAGTAAACCAATAATCTACATCGGCGGAACCGTGATCGTGCTCATCCTTGGATGGTATGCTTACCTCAATTTCGTAAAATTGCCCAAAGAGAAAAAAGCAAACGAATCGATCTTCGCGGCAGAAAAGATTTTTGATAAAATGGCTTCAGATAATTTCAGCAAAGATTCTGTGAACATCGTTTTAAACGGCGGCAATCTCGGCGGAGCAACCATCACAGGCCTGTTGAAAGTGATCAGCAATTACAGCGGTACCAAAGCGGCTAATCGTGCCCGTTTTATGACAGGTGCCTGTTACCTGCACATCAGGGAGTTTGATAAAGCAATTAAATACCTGAAAGAATTCGATGGCAACGGTGCCGACCAGGTGCTGAGCAAAGCCAATATCATGATCGGCCATGCATATTCTGAACAGAAAAAAACAGAAGATGCCCTTTCTTATTATAAAAAAGCGGCTACCGTTAATGAAAAGGATGAATCAATTACCCCGGATGCCCTTATGCTGGCAGCTTCTTATGCCGATGCAACAGGTAAATCAAAAGAAGCCATCGATCTTTATAAAAAAGTAAAAGATAAGTTTCCAACTTACATGGCAGTTGCCAACGGAGATGTTGACAAACAACTGGCCCGTTTAGGAGTATTCAATTAATACAGGTAGGGAAACAGTTCCTATATTTACCATACCATGGCAAAGAGTTCAACTGAAATTCTAGATACTGCAGGCATCCTTTTACCAAAGGATGCCTGTATTGTTATTGTTCGTACAGAATGGAATGCACACATTGTAGACCTGCTCGAAGAAGGCTGTGCGGGTTTCCTGGACGAAAATAAGGTATGCTTTACCGTTATCAATGTGCCTGGAGCATTTGAGATCGGCTTTGCCATCAAAAACTATTGGGATCATCACAAATACCGCGACGACAAACCCCATGCATTTATTGCCCTGGGATGCGTACTTCGCGGCGACACACCGCATTTTGATTATGTATGCCAGGGAGTAACCGACAGCATTGTGAAGCTGAACCTTTCCCTGCCGGTACCGGTTATTTTTGGAGTACTCACCATCGATAACCAGCAACAGGCCGATGAAAGAACCGGTGGCATTCACGGTCATAAGGGTAGGGAGGCGGCAGCCGCTGCCATTAAGATGATTGCACTGGTGGATTCTTTTAAATCCGCCAGGTCGGGTAAATGATTTTGACCATTCTATTTTAGCAACACCGTAAATTAATGATAAAGGCCAAGGGCCACGTGCATGAAAGTACAATTGTTTATACCTTGTTTTATCGATCAGTTGTATCCGCAAACGGCATTCAACATGGTAAAAGTGCTGGAGAAAGCCTGCTGCGAAGTTGAATATAATACCAACCAGACCTGTTGCGGGCAACCCGCATTCAATGCAGGGTTCCAGGACGAAGCAAGGGCAGTGGCTACAAAATTCATCAAAGATTTTGATACCGTAGATTATATAGTAGCACCAAGCGCCAGTTGTGTGGGCTTTGTACGCAATTACTATCCCCAGTTGTTTGATAACGGCACCTTGCACAACCAGGTGAAGAACCTCGGTAAACGCATCTTTGAATTCACCGAATTTCTAACAGACGTTCTGAAGATTGATAATTATGGAGCAAGCCTCCACGCAAAAGCTACTTATCACGACAGCTGTGCAGCACTGCGAGAATGCAGGATCAAGGAAGGTCCGCGGAAATTGCTAAGCAAGGTAAATGGATTGGAATTAGTTGAAATGGCCGACAATGAAACCTGTTGCGGATTTGGAGGTACTTTCTCTGTGAAGTTTGAAGCAATCTCCATAGGCATGGCCGACCAGAAAATTACCAATGCCCTGGCTACCGGTGCCGAATACATTATTTCAACTGACCTTAGTTGCCTCATGCAACTCAATGGATATATTACAGAAAAGAACATTCCCCTGAAGACCATGCACATTGCAGATGTGTTGGCTCACGGTTGGGAGTAAATGAAAAAGAAGCATCCCATCGGACACTTCTTGCAATTAATCAAATCAATATAATATTATACAATGAATGGATCCACGATGGCCAGTACCTGTGCCATTGTCAAAGGTTCATCAAAAGCAGCAGAAGCCGCTACGGCAGTAAAGCTCATACCCCCAACCGTTAGCAGGTTAACACCGCCTTGCGAAGTGATCTCTTCTCCGTCATAGCTGGATTGTACAGCTGTATTAAATGGAGCATCGATGCCACTTTGTTTCAGGTCAATCCATGGTTTCAGATCTACTCCCGCAGGAACAGCCGCACCAAGTGCTCTTCTCATCTGGCGGATATGCGAAGCATGCCTTGCTTCAACCGAGTGAATATTCAGGGCAGCAGTAAGTACATCGTTGTTTGAAATCAACGCAGGGGCCTGGCCTTTATAGGCACGAACACCAGTGTCTTCAAAGGTTTGCGCCATGGCCAGCTGAACAGCATAATTGGTAAGGTAACCTGCGAAAGGACCCGTACCACTGCCATTGCCAGCTGTAAAATCAAACGTTGGTTTTGGAACGGCAGCAGCACCTAATACACTTTTTAAGAACAATACATGCTTTGCTTCATCCTGTGCGATCTTTGACAATGCACCCTGTGCAGGAGCAGGCAATGTGGCATATACAGGCGAAGCAACGATGTTGCTGTAAAATTCGGCTTCAAGGTATTCGAGCGTGAGCGCAAAATTCAATACATCATTCACATTGGAAGTTCCCTGGCCATAAGCCTTTGTAAACATCGACGACAGGGCGAGTGGAACTGCTGCCAGTGCCAGCTTACCAGTGAGGTTACCAAATCCCTTCATCACATTTCGCCTGGTATCAAGCCTTTCATAGATCTCGGGATCTGTTTTTTCTATTTCGGAAATTATGTTTGAAAAGTTCATATCATTAAAATTTAAGAGGTTGGTAAATTACTTGCATCAATTACAGAGCTGAGGTAGGTACCAGCAATTGCCAATACTTCGTTCGGCGATTTGGAAACATCCAATGCATTGGCGTCAACCGAATCGGCAAATGTTCCGTTGCTGAGCAGGTCGCGGATCAGGGCTGCATGCCTTGCTTCCACCGAAACGATCTTGCCTGCGATCGTTAAATAATCAGGCGATACAATTAATTTACCGGCTCCATTATACGCACTCACTCCAAGGTCTTCAAAAGCTTTGGCAGTATTCAATACGCTGGACCTGTCAGAAAAATTGATTGAACTAAAATTCACAGTCAGGGCCGGAATGGCATTTGTACCTAATGCAGCTTTGAAGAATTCCCGGTGAATCACTTCATGATCCCGGATGTCATTCAGGTAAGCGGTTTCCAATGCCGTTATGCCCGAATAGGGCGTAGCAGCAACCTGCAGGTAGAAAGCAGCCTCCAGTTGTTCCAATGCATAGGCATAATTCAGGATGCCAACATCACCGCTGCCTAAATTGATGCCACCATTTGAAGGCATGGGGTTATCATCTTTTTTACATGATGCTCCTATCGTGATGATAGCGGCAGATGCGCCGAAAAACTTAAGCATGTTTCTTCTCTGCAATCCATAAGGAGAAATTATTTTTTCTTCCTGGATTGGAGGGGAGGAGGTTCGTTGTTTCATAAATAGAAATTTGATGGTGAAAAAGTAAATAGGTAACATTGAAAGAAAATCAACATTCCTGCATTCAATGGATGTACGAAGTATTATTGCCGTTAGATTTTATTTTCTTTTTTTTAATGCCCACGCTGGCTTTAACACCTGCATCTATCTACTGATCGTCGTAATCATGGGTTGTTACATACACAGTGTGTAGTGTTTATTTCCCACCTGGATTATAGTCGCAAAAGAATATTTTCCATGAAGTTTCAGAATCCATTCCCCGGAATTGATCGTACATCCATAAACAATTAAAGATTTACAAAAGATCTTCTGTTGTTTCTTTCACCTGTACAAACAAAATCTACCAATGGATCAGATCTCAGAACCCCGAAAAACATTCTTGCGAAAAAGGATTGCAATGCCTGCCCCTGAAATGACCTTTATGGATCACCTCGAACAACTCAGGTGGCACCTTGTACGAACAGCGGGAGTTGTGGTTTCATTGGCGATCGTACTGTTTATTTTTGTAGACTGGATATTCGACAACATTGTGTTTGCCCCCGCCAGCAAAGATTTTATTTCATACACTGCATTGTGCAGCCTTGGACATAAACTTCATATAGGTGATGCATTGTGTATGCCACCCGTTGATATTAAACTGGTAGGCAACACCGTTAGCGGGCCCTTTTCATCAGCCATTTCGATTTCCCTTACCGGTGCCATCATGCTGGCCTTTCCCTATATTTTCTGGGAATTGTGGAGATTCATTAAACCTGCCCTGACACCCAAAGAGGCAAGTAATATAACGTCAAGCCTGGGCTGGGTTTCCCTGTGTTTTTTCTTCGGGGCATCATTTGGATATTATTTGCTGGCACCATTTACTTTTAATTTCCTCGGCAATTACACGCTTGGCACTAAGGGCGCTTATGTGTACCTGCCTACACTCGATGATTATATCGATACCCTTACCAGCCTGGTACTCGGCTGTGCCATTGCTTTCGAACTACCGGTGATCGCATATGTATTATCAAAGTGGGGGATCATAAATGCCAGCATGCTTAGGCAATACCGGAAATATGCTTACGTTGTGATACTGATTCTTGCTGCCATCATCACTCCTTCGCCTGATTGGAGCAGCCAGGCAATTGTAACCATTCCGTTGATCCTCTTATACGAGATCAGTATAATGCTGGCAAAAAAAGTTGAACGGTCACGTAACTAAGTCAACCTCGTATCTTCATTCATTCATATTTCATTACTAATACCGGCTCATCTACTGCCGGTATTTTTTATGTGGAAAGCAAATGCACAAAAATAGCCCGGCTTTCGCCAGGCTTAGTTTCTTAATATTATTTTAATTAGTTGGTTGTTACTGCTGCCATTTCTTCTTTTTTCTTCACATCGGTCATGCCTTTTTCAATTTCAGTACTCACATGGTCTTTGGCATCTTTAAATTCCCTCATTCCTTTACCAAGGCCACGCATCAGCTCCGGGATTTTTTTGCCACCAAACATCAGCAGTACGATCGCAATGATCAATATCCATTCCGAGCCACCCGGCATGGAAAGCAACAGGTTAAATGAAGGCATAGTCTGTATCATAATTGTATTTTTAATGATTAAAAAATGAAGTCAGGTCATTGATTTGATTCCAAACATCACTTAACTTACGAGATCAAATCAATACTGGTTTTTTGAATGACCAGGTTTTCTGAAACAGATAAAAGAATCGTATGGCGTATTGGCTCGTAAAATCGGAACCTTCTGTATATAGTTGGGATAAATTGCAGGCAGATAAACAAACCGTTTGGGATGGGGTGCGTAACTATGCTGCCCGAAATAACCTGAAAGCAATGAAGAAAGGAGATAAGATGTTTTTCTACCATAGCAATGAAGGCGTGCAGATCGTTGGCATCGCCACAGTGGCCAAAGAATTTTACCAGGATCCATCTACAACGGATGAAGCCTGGGTGGTCGTGGAGATCAAACCTTTTAAAAAATTAAAGAAACCCGTGGCGCTCGACCAGATCAAAAAAGATCCCCGCCTGGCCAATATGGATCTCGTTCGGTTGGGCAGGCTCTCTGTGCAAACAGTAAAAGAAGAAGAATGGAAGATCGTCATGGAAATGGCCGGAGAGAAGTAGGGCGTTTGGGACGTTTAGGACGTTTAAGTCGTTCAAGACGTTTAAGGGTTTAAGGGTTTAAGGGTTTAAGGGTTGGGCGAGGAGTATGAAGTTTGAATTGTTTAAGTCGTCCGAAACGTTTAAGTCGCTCAGGTCGTTTGGAACGTCCAAAACGTTCGGAAACTCCGAAACGACCGGAACGTTCAGAACCTCCACCATCATTGAAATCAATCTCATGTCTACAAAAAAGCACATCGTTGTATTAACCGGCGCAGGCATCTCTGCCGAGAGCGGATTAAAAACCTTTCGCGATAGTGATGGGTTGTGGATGGGACATAACATCGAAGACGTCGCCACGCCTCGTGCCTTTAAACGAAACCCGCAACTCGTGCTCGATTTTTACAACATGCGTCGAAAAGATGTAGCAGCAGCCGAACCCAACGCTGCACATAAAGCCATTGCAGCCCTTGAAAGCGACTATGCGGTAACGATAGTTACGCAGAATATCGATGATCTGCACGAACGGGCAGGCTCTTCCAATGTGCTGCACCTGCACGGTGAAATATTTAAAATGAGAAGTGTGGAAAATGATGGACTGGTATC
>JAKQKY010000409.1 GCA_029560415.1 Bacteroidota bacterium
CGGGCCTTATGCACCAGTGGAAGACCAGGTGGTCAATTTTGTAGACTGGTGCGTGGAGCAGCTAAAGCAGGATATCCTGGAATGATTTAACCCAATCTAAAATCTGCATGAACCGTTCAGGTAATTTATTAATGCTGTTTAATCTTCTTCTGCTATCAACATGGGTAGCTGCACAAAATGCTCCACTATCGTTAGCATTCGAGGAAGGGAAAATAAAAGGCAGTATTTCTTCCAGCAACCCAGGAAGGTATTTTTTTCTTGAAACAGTTTTGCCCCAAACAAAAGTTATTGGTACTCCGCAGTTATTAGTGAATGACAGCAACAGCATCATAACAAAACAAACCATCCGCTGTTTTGATAACGAATGTATAGTGATCAATAGCGTGACAAAGAAAAAATTCGGGCTGCAATGGGATATTGAGATCAAGGGCATTGGAAGCCCCTGGACAGTTCCTGTAGAAACCGTTTTGCAATGGGACAAAAATGATTCCATACTGTTTTGGACAACCTGGCCCAATAACCAGGAAAAACCTTTTGCACCCGAATGGCAGGATCCATTTGAAACGTCAGCATTGCAAAATTTGTCATTGGTATATGGTGGCGAAAGTCATTGGTCTGCAAACGCCTTTTCGCTTCCCATTGCAACCAGTTTTTTAAAAGAAGACAATCTCGGTTTAAGTTTTGTGCAATCATTAGAAGACACTATACTTGGTTTGGAGATGCGTACATCTGCAGTAGGAAGTATCGCATACAGGCATATCAATCACCGCATCAGCTCAGAAAACACTATTCATATCCGTCATTCAATTGTACTGCACGAAGCAGATTGGCGGGCGGGAATGCAATGGATGTTTGAAAATCATACAGCCTGCTTTTTGCCGCCGTTACCAGTGGCACATACAATTGCAGGCGGTGGCGCTTATTCTTCGTTTGAAGGCGAACTGGATACGGCTATGTATAAGAGGATGTCATTTAGTGTTAACTGGAAAGCTTCCCTGGATTTTCCGTACATGGGCATGTTTATCCCTCCGGTTAAAAATGATAGGGAAACATGGGTAAAGTATAAGCAGCGGGGTGTTACTATTGGAGATGGCCTTGCTTCAATAGAGAGACTCAATAGTTATTCCGAACATTTTAATAAAATGGGTTTTTATACGCTTAGTTATTTTAATGTAACTGAATTTGGCAATGCAATACAGTACCCGTATAAACAGGTTGAAGAAGAGGAGAGCAACTTTTGGAAAAATGCCAACGATTTTCTTTATAATAAATTAAGCACGGGCATATTGCGGCCGCCTGTTCTCGTACCCGATTGGGATGAACGGCCCATTTTTTCAAATTGGGAAAATTGTGTGGCAATGGACCCGGGCGACTCAACCTACCAGTCGTTTTTATTAGTACAGGCAAAACTGCACCTTGAAAAGATACCGGCATCATCCGGCATTTGTATTGACAGGATGGACTGGTTACGGTATTACAATGGTAATGGGGATGACAGCGTGAGTTTTGTACAGCAAAATAAAACCAGGTCGCTGGTATTGTCATGGAAAAAACTGATGGCTAAGCTTGGC
>JAKQKY010000266.1 GCA_029560415.1 Bacteroidota bacterium
ACAGCAGTTTTATAGCGTTGCTGAATAAAAGAAAAGAAGCTGGCTCCATCACAAAAATGGAAATGCATAGAGGCCGCCGGGGTCCTGTTGAGATTGGCTGCAGTAAAGATTTTTTAAACTGGCTCACTGATCCTGTCAAAAATGGTGGGGGTGCCTTAATAGATTTTGGTTGCTATGGTGCCAGTATCATGACGGAATTGATGGAAGGAAAAGCACCTTTATCGGTATATGCCACTACCCGAAGGCTGAAGCCACAGGTGTATCCCAAAGTAGATGATGATGCTACCATCGTTGTAGAATATGCAGGCGCCACAGGGATCATCGAAGCTTCGTGGAACTGGCCCTACACCATTATGGATGCGGAAGTGTACGGCAAAGATGCTTACCTGCATGCATCCCAGATAAATGGTTCGGATACCGTATACCTTCAATTTAAAAACGATAAAGAAAATAAAGAAGAAAAAATTACTGAGCCGCAATACCGGGATGAAATTGAATACTTAACAGCAGTAATAAAAAAAGGCGCAGCCGATACCAATCAACTGATGGAGTTAAACCGGAATATTATCGTGGTGCAGATACTGGATGCTGCAAAAAGATCGGCACGGGAAGGACGAAAAGTAGTCCCGGGTAAATAGTAATTAATATTTGTTTTACAATTTATACCAACGACCTGAATGCATGAAAGAACGAAGATCCGTTATTTAATTTTTAGTTTCTGTAAATGAAGAGAACTTATTCAAATCTAATTCATCATCACTGTATACAAGCAACTTTTGAGCAGCTGAATACAAAAAAAGCGAAGGGTATTTTTTGGGGCCAAACTTTCCAATAAACTCGTTATTAGTATCCTGAAGTAATAAGACATTTTTTTTGTTTAGCAGGTTTTTACCATAACTGCCCATAAAAGCATCAAGCACTTTTTTACTATCAAGTGTAATTAAATACATAACCGTATTTTTAAACTCGTGGTGATGAAGATTAATATATTCAATGGCATGCCGGCAATGATCGCATGCAGCATCAAAAAAAACAAAAAACAGAAATTTGCCAGGTGCAATATTTTTGTTGGCAAAGACGGTCTTGTCGAATCTGTAAAAAGTAAAAGCAGGAATCGTCGCCGATGGCGTTTGAGCAACGGTTCCAGCTGTGGAGAAACAAAGGCATATAAAAATTACCAATAAATACTTCATATCATTTAGGGTTACTTATTCTTCAAAGTTGCATACTCCATTTTTTTTATCAGCACTTTTTCTGCAGACTGAAACTGCAGCTTGTTATATGGCTTATTCGGAAAGAAAATACCAGTCATAACAGTAAGTCCATCATCAGCAAAAACTTCTAGTGAACTAACGTCGATTATTACTGACACAGTCATAGTTTTACCAACTGACAGACGTGGCGCAAAATGCCTTGCTGCGAAATCTTTTTGAAAGGAACTTTTGCCTGCTTTAGTCCGATCAATAAAATAGCTGTTTTGATTTTTATCAAATCCAATTGCCAGTTCCTCTCCATTGTTATTTGAAATTATCAAAGAAAAATCTTTTACCTCTTCCACATCCACGCTGATACGGCAGGGAAATTGTAATTTTCCAAACTTAGTTCCCAAATCAAGTGTGTTGATACTTTTTTGGTTGTAAATACGGAGAGGTTTTGACTCTTTCTTAAATAATTCCGGTACTGGTTGTGAGGCTACCAATATTTCATTGGCAACGTGCTTTAATTTCAACTCTCTTGGAACAGTCATTGCATTCCTCCAGGTTTCGGTTGGAACCTGGTTGGCATACATCCAGTTACTCATCCATCCTAAAAATATTTTCCGTTTGCCTGTATTAGACCAGGTAATTCCTGCATAATTATCCGGACCGTAATCTATCCACTTTATATTTGTATTGTAAGGCGTAAATTTATTGCCATCAAAATCGCCAACAAAATATTGCGTAGCCGAACCTTTGTTAGGCCCTCCCGGGTTGATACTCACAATCAGCACCCACACTTTTTTACCATTGTCATCCATTGCAAATAAATCAGGGCATTCCCATACACCACCGTGGGCTCCAACAGATGCACCAAACTCGCTTTCTTTTTGCCAATTTTTTAAGTTGCCGGAAGAGTAAAAAGTAATACAGTCTTTCGTAGCCAAGGTCATGATCCATTTTTTTTGCGGTTCGTACCACATTACCTTGGGATCCCTGAAATCAACAATGCCAGGATTTTTCAGAACGGGATTGCCCGCATATTTTATCCATGTTTTTCCATTATCGTTGCTATATGCAACACTCTGAGTCTGAAAATCATTACTTCCTGCTTTTTCGCTTTTCATATCATGTTGAGTAAAAACAGCTACAAGCGGGGCTTTACCATTTTTGCCAAAGCCAGAGGTGTTATTCTTATCTACCACAGCACTGCCCGAAAAAATTGTTCCAATGCTATCGGGATAAATTGCAATGGCTTCCTCTTTCCATCGAATTAAATCCTTGCTTGTAGCATGGCCCCAATGCATTGGCCCCCAAACTGAACTATAAGGATGATATTGAAAAAACAAATGATAAATACCATTATGATATACCATTCCATTAGGGTCGTTGATCCAGTTCTTTTTAGGAGAAAAATGAACTTGTGGCCGGTATTGTTCGTCAGGCATTTTGTTCATTGTTTGTGCCTGCAACACACCACAAAATAATTGCATCGCAAAAAAGCAAACTGCAAAAGACCGATTTCCAGTTTTCATATTCTTTTTTTAAAACGTTATAAAAAGGAGGAGGTAAAAACCTCCTCCGTTATTACCAAAACAAACTTCTTATCTTACCCGAAGTATTGTTACCAAAAAAAATTGTAAGCATAATTAATACCCGGGGTTTTGTTTATACAACCCATTGGTAAACGTTATTTCCGACTGAGGAATGGGCAGGTATTCATCACGGCCCGCTGTGAATACGGCAGTAGCCAGAAATGTTCTTCTTATTTTTTCAACAGCTATATACGCATTGAGGGTAGGCTCAGCAATTCCCCATCTTACCAGATCAAAGTAGCGGTCCCCTTCGGTTGCAAATTCCAGGCGCCTTTCCCATTGCAAAGCCTGCCTTGCATAAGCCTGAGTCCACCCTGCAGATGAATACGGTTGTATATTATAACTGGAAGCAAAACTTCCATCCAGTTTTTTAAGTCTTGCTGTACTTGCAGCAGCCCTTGCCCTTATTTGATTTATTAAAGGCAACGCATTTGCCGGCTGCCCCAGTTCAATATAAGCCTCAGCCTGCATCAGCAGCACATCATCATAACGGATAATATCATAATTATGTGCTGTGCCCATAAATGGCCCAAGCTTAAAATAAGATCCGCTGGTTGCTAATTGCTGATAACGCATGCTGTGAAAGTTACCATACACACCAGCGTCACGTACCCAGCTATTGCTGAAAGGCCTGGTAGCATCGTATTTATATGGATGACCGTCTATCCCCACTGTATGATCAAGGCGTGGATCAACAGTTGCTGTGTTTAAATCAGCAATACTGTTATTGAATGTTGTAAAATTGGGTAATCCATTTGCATCAGTAGTGTGTGCATTCACTAAATTCTGGCTTGGCGCATGAAATCCGCAGCAGCCATATTGTGGCGCTCCATGCGGATAGTTAAGTCCATCTTCAAAACTCATTCTGCCGGATGTGGTACCATCGTTAATAGTAAACTGGATAGCAAAAACAGACTCAGGTCCATTTTCCGTTTCAGCCAAAAAATTATCGGCAATATCTGCACTTAAAGAATATTTGCCGGATGAAATAACAGCCTGGGTTAATGTAATTACCTCCTGTAATCTTGTTGTATTGATGCCTGTTACATGATGGGTTGCATCCTGCTCATAAGCCTGGTACAGTCGCAATCTTGCAAGGTAAGCCTGGGCGGCTGATTTATTCGCCCTCCCAATTTCGGTCTGGGTTTCTGGCAGGTTATCAACAGCAAATTGAAAATCATCCGCAATTTTATTCCACGAATCTTCATTACTTAGATCATTAGAAACTTTAAGGATGTCTTCGGCAGATACAGTTTCATCAAAAATGGGTATATTTTTGTACAGCCTTTTCATAGTAAAATAACTATGCGCTCTTAAAAACCGTAATTCGGCCTGCCGTATTTTTTTTTGAGGAAACGCCGCTTCATCCAAACCATTTACAGCACGCAAAGCCACATTGGCCCTGCCAATAGACTTGAACAGATTTTGCCAGGTACGGGTAACAAACCAACCCATATTTGGATTAACTAAATTATAATGTTCCATCGCATCTACGTCACCCACATCGCCGGTACCACCGCCACCTTTGTATGCATCGTCGGAACGTACGCTTCCAAATGCCCAGTTGCTGTAGATAGGACCAATCATATCTCCGTTACCAATTGCTGCATAGGCAGCGGTTACTAAACCTTCAATAGCCGTAGGAGATGTAAGATCTTCGGAAGATAACACGCCAGGGGGCGTAAAG
>JAKQKY010000471.1 GCA_029560415.1 Bacteroidota bacterium
GCCTTCACTCCAGTTCCCTGCATCATTCCAGTTGTTGCTGTTGGCCCCGGTCCATACATTCACTTTCGAATATTCATCTGCTCCGATATCGGTAAGGAACGGGCTCGTGGTCATGCGGCTGTCTCCATCAAAATCAGTGGCCAGTAAAATGCCTGCATTATTTCCGGCACTGGCCAGTTCACAACCGGTAATGGGCGAAAGATGAAGGAATGTTGCATCGGGACCGTTAGTACTGATGAAATCAGGCAACACACTTAACGATTGCTGATCCCTGGGGCTTACCCTTGTTTTATAGGCCGCGATCGTTTGATCACTATTCGTTCCATCATAGAAAACAAGATTTTGACCACCGGGTGTACCAGCATAGAATACATTGTTGTTAGACGCCGCATTATAAGTAGCCAGGTTGTTTGCCGAACGCCAGTATGCAACTGTTTTCCCGGAAAGGCCGGGAGTGGAAATATTGCTGAAGATATTATTCCGTAGTGTTAATGCAACGGTAGCATCTGCATACATAGCTGCTGTTGAAAATGTTGCGGCGGAGCCTGTGGCATCCAGGTGAATCGTATTATAATAAACATTGCTAACGCCTGCGGCCATGGAAAGACTCATTCCCCTGACAGAAGAATTGGTTGCATTGGATAATGGCGCTCGTAGATCACCGATATAATTATTGGAATAAGTCACGGCTGCGGCCAACGTTGCTTCTGTGAAAATACCATATACATAACTTCCGGAAGCGGTTTCAGACAGATCGAATATCTTATTCCCTGTAATAGACACTGTCGTAGACGCATGTCCCGAAAACAGGTATATGCCAGCTATTTCACCGGTTGCATAGGAAGAAGTCAATCCATGGATGGAATTATTATTGATGTTGATCTGAACCGTATTGGGCACTGAAGGAATATTTCCTGATATACCATAAATATACCCGCCGCCGGAATTGAGTTCGCTTATCGAATTATTGAGCAAAGTAAATTGACCACTGCTGCCTACCGGGCTGAGGTTAATTCCTTCCAGGTCGCCATTGCAGGTGATGTTTGATACGATGTTATTGCTACAGGTTGCTGTTCCAGTCAATCCCGAAATATTTATCCCGGTAAGATATCCATTTCCTGAAGTCCAGTTATTGAAAATATTATTACTGACGGTTAGCGTACATGGGTTGCCGTTATAAAAGCTATACAATCCATTGAAACCGGTGTAAAAACCGCCTGAGGCTGAAATATTCTCAAACTCGTTATTCGTGATATTTACCTGCGACCCAGAAACGGTATTCAGGTTGCTGTGCAGCATTCTCAGCTCTGCATCACCTGTTAAAGTAAAGTTTCCAACAATTTTATTGTCATCAACCACCAGCCTGCCGGTAGATGAAAGATTACCATTGGTAAAAATAAAGAACCAGGTTGAAGAGGAAAATCTAAAATCATTATTGGTAAACCTGTTTCCACTGATCGTGCTGATATTGTTGCTGGTAGCCGCAGCCGTGAGCCTGATGAAAACACCGCCGACACTGCTTTGTGTTCCAAAAAAGGTTCCTTGTATGTTATTGTCTTTAATATTATAAGTAGTTGCCCCGGTATTGGTCACGTTGATCGTATACACAAACCCTCCATTGTTCACTGTTGAATGAAGCCAGTTGACCGTGGGGGTTCCGATGCTGTTATTGTTTACATTCACAGAAGCTGAAAGTCCGGTTAAGGCTCCGGTTGTTTCAATGCCTTTATTAAATACAATTGTGCAAGACATCGTCCATCCACGAAGTGTGTTATTATTAACCGCCAATATATTTCCGGAATTGCTGCTGATGATGCCATAAAAATTAGCGGATACGCCGATATTGGTTGGCACCAGGGAACCGGCATTCGATAAAAATCCGCCGGATAATGCATGACCAACCTGGATATTCCCAGCTTCGTTGTTACCTATGAAATTATTTGAAACAGTGAAACTGCAAAAGCCCGAGAGTGTGATCCCCGTAAAGCTTCCCGATACAGCCGTACTGGTACCCGAAGACAGAATAGAACCAATGATATTATTTTGGATGGCAGCTGTACCCAGGCAAGCCGCCCTGATACCGGTTATGGTTCCTGCTATGCCAGATGTAGCTACATAGATAGAATGATTGCCGGTAGTTGCACCAATTATATTGCCTGCATTCACACCGATATTGGCAGACCCGCTTTCAACATATATACCACAAAACATACCTCCTGCTGTTGCATTTGTGCTGGAAGTGTACATGGCAAAACCACCCACTGTATTGCCATCAATCGATGATGGAGTTCCAAAATTTTCAAAGCTTCCGGCAATGCCGAAATAACGGATCAGCGTAGCCGTTCCGGATACAGAGTAAGCGGAAGGAAAGCCTGTCAATGAAACGGAATTTCCCACCAGGTTGGTAGTACCTGTTCCCGATTCATTGGCGAAACCTACTACATTATTGCTGATCGTGTACCCCGAACCGGTAGTAATGTATATGCCAAAATGATTACTGGCAACGGTAAACACCCTTGTTGATGTTTGAAAGAATCGGTTATTGGTGATCGTCCACGCAGTTGCCGCTACAATGAGAGAATTAGAGCTTACCACATAAATCCCATGGGTATCATCTCCGGCATTAAAATAATTGGAAATAAGGTTATTGCTGATGATGTTGTTGTCATTTCCCCTGCCAGGCGTTCCGGATGAATAGATCCCGTTATTGGAAAATCCGCCGGCCTCACTGATCTCATTGTTATCAATGGTATTGTTATCATTTCCTGTTCCGGCAGGGTCTGAAGCACCGAAGACGATCGTTCCGGTAAATCCACCCACCCTTTGTCCTTTTATGAGGCAATATCGTATCACATTGTTTTTTGCATCATTGGTAAAATTGATGCTGATGGCTGTGCTGGAATTTGTGATGGTCAAAGCACGAATAGTTCCTAAGCCCGCCCGGCGGCCATCTATGCGAATGTATTTTGCCCCATTCAGGTTAATGGTTTGCGTGGTAGTGGTTCCTGTAATAACCGGTGTAGCTGTTGCAGAAGGGCGAATGGTAAGCGTATTCGTGGCGCTGGCATCTGCATGATTGTTGATGCTGATCGGGAAGGTTTCCGAAGGATAGGTATCATCTATCAATTCAAAAATGGTAGCACCTGTCAAAGAGCATGCATTATTGTATGCGTTTACCGCAGCTGTTAGGGTGGTAAAGTTTCCACCGACTCCCACCGTATAAGTGCCGCTCATGTTATACAACAGCGTATAGGCGTTCGGGCTAGTTGGATGCGTGGTTACACTATTAACACTCGTTGCCACCAAACCTGCCGAAGGTGTAGCGCCCACATTGGTGATCGTAATATTATCCTGTGCGATGATATAATAAGAAATCACATCGCCTCCTGAGACGCCGCCCATATCTGCTTCCACAATGGTAAAGCTCCAGGTGCTGCTGGTGGCCGTTCCTGAAGTATTGGTGCCTGGTTGCGAAAACCATGAACCTGCATTTTTGCGATAATATATTCTTGGCCTGTTTGCCCCGGATAATGGAATGCCCGTTACATCTGTAATGGTAACACCGGTAATGGTCATGCCGGAGAATGTGCAGGTGGGCGTTGTGATGGTTGTATAACTGATCACCGGTGGATTCAATTCTGTATAGGTGCCTTCCAATTCATCCGCCCCGATATCAGGCGCTGTTCCTGCACCCGCATATCCGGGGTTGCCTTGGCGGATATCCCCATCAAAGTCATTTGTATAACCAACAATATTTACGGCACCACTTTCTGCCTGTGTGGCGCCGGCAGGATCGAGATGCAGGAAATCGGGTGCAGAACCAACCAGGCTCAGAAAAGGTGGTTGTTCGGTGAAAGAAGCTGATTCCCTGCTGGAAACCCGGGTTTTAAAGGAAGCCAGGGTTTGATCGGCATTCACTCCATCATAATAGATCAACCTGGTTGCCGATGGCGCTCCTGCGTAGAATATATTGTTATTGCTACTGGCTGCATAATTGGCAAGATTTGTTCCACTTCGTCTAAGCGAAGCCGATACCCCCGTGCCATTGGCGGTTGATAAATTGACCAGGATATTGTTTCTCACCGAAGCAGCCCCTGACGTAGCTGTACCATTGGCTAACAGGTATAAGGCTGCTGTACCAAAATCAGTACCTGATGAGTTTGCATTAAGATAAACCGTGTTATAATAAATATTGAATGTGGATGTAGTGGACACAGCTGATACACTGATCCCTCTTATCGCGAGTGCATTATTGGTAAGAGGCGCCGTAATATTCCCAACAATATTATTGGCAATTTGATAGGTAGCACCCGTATTGGAGGTAGCAATCTCGATACCAAAAGCGGTACCGGCTGCGTTTTGCGCATTGATGCCATAGATCTTATTCTTTTGCAGGTTGATGGTTGCTGCAGCTATGATCTTGATGGCTTCTGCCTGTGTGGCTCCCGACGTTGAAAGTGTATTGATATTATTATTATTAACGGAAAGGGTTGTAATTCCGATAGCTCCTCCCGAAATACCCAGCACCGTACCTCCGGTTGAAGTAAGGGTTGAAATGGTATTGCCAGTACAACCCTGGGTAGTACCCTTATTGGTTGAACCCAACAAGATGGCGGTAATATTTCCATCAGCTGTTATGTTGGTGATACTATTCCCGGATACCGACGTGTTATCATTACCGTTATTTGAATTGATCACGGTTACATTTCCAGATCCGCAAACCCAGTTATCAAAAATATTATTGTCGATTGTTTTGGTTGGACCCGTGGTTGCTACAACGCCTTCCGTGTTTACCCATCCGGCCATAATGGCTGATCCGGCAAGGGTTATGTTGGAAAAGTCGTTTCCGGTTTGAACCATGGTATTACCCAATAACGAAGATCCTGCTGCAGAATATAGCGTAACGGTTCCGGGAAATCCTGTTTTCGAAAAAGTACCTACGATGCTGTTGTCCTTACAATTTTCCGTTGCGCCAACCATGGTTCCGGCTCTTTTGATAAAAATCACATCCCCTGTTGTATTGGCCACCAGGTTGGTAAAGGTATTGGTATTGATATTGTCTGTAATACCTGTAGCTGAAGCATGGAAATAATTGATATAATTATGTACCCAGCTGCCACCGGCCGTATGAACAAATCCTCTAAAATCATTATTACTTATCGAGATCGTTGCCAGGTAGGATGCAACGGCATTAATGCCAAATACAGTTTGTGCATTTGCATTTACAGCAGATAGATTAATGGCATCGCCTAGAGCATCGCCTATCTTGTTGTTATTTATATTGAGGGTCGTTTGAACAGAATCCGTACTGGCAATGGCTGTAAAATTGCCCGTTGTTGCAGCAGAGCTATTGCCCCTGAAAAGGTTGTTGTTTATATTCAAAACACCGCAACGGGAAGAATTGAGTATACCAACCATCGTTATTGCGGATCCTACACCTCCAGCGCTATTGTTTATAAATGAATTATCATTTATGTTTATGGTAACGGTAGGTGCGGGAGTTGGGGTAATGCCATCATTAAAAATGCCATTCAGATTACCGGATGCATTATTATCTGTTATGGAAATATTGTTATGGGTTATGTTTGATGTAAATGTAGCAGAAGGCGTTACATTATACCTTTTGTGAATTCCCCTGGTTGTTGTTGTAGTCCCGGAGATAATTGCACTGGTGATAGTATTATAAGAAATAATATCACTTACCTGGTTATTCATGAAAATACCATAATAAGTTCCTGAATTTGTATAGTAAGCACCAATACCTAAAGCAGCACCTCCCCAGTTTGTGATGCTGTTTCCGGTGGCGGCAGAACTGCCACCAACATCATTTCCCACATCCATGCCTGCTGCAACCCCGGCACCAATAAAACAAATGCCCATGTTTACATTACTGATGCTGTTAGTATAAACCTTGTTATTGCTGTTTGGCCCTGTGGTATTGTTGGTTATCTCTTCGAGCGTATTTATCACCGTTGCACTATGCCTCGCATTGCTATAAATACCAAAGCTGTTCTGGTAAGCTACATTTAATGAAATGGTATTATTCTGTATAACATTATTTTGCGCACCATCTGTTACCGATTTGTGCAATAAGGCAATTCCCCATTCTGTCATGTTGTTGGTACCAGCAACATAAGTAGTATTCAACGAATTTTCTTGCAGGATAAAGTTTTGTATGGTAACAAAATCACATCCTATCAATTTAAATATCGCATCGTAGAGCCTTCCCGATGTTTGTGGCGTAAAAGCTGTGATTGTATTTCCGCTTCCTTCAAAAACAATCTTATTGGTTGATGATATCCCGGTTGGAGTAGCAGTGATAGCATAGCCACCAACAGGCGCCGTTTGCGAATTGCCTGTATTCAAGGTGATCGTTACCGGTCCGGAAATGGTAGTAGCTGCATTGATAGCAGTAATGGCTGCTGCCAGGGAACCATAGGTTGCCGTTAAATTCGGGTTTACATTCGTTGGATTGGTTACAGAAACAACCTGCCCCATGGCCTGAAACAAGCCAACCTGGAAAATAAAAATCAATAAAAAAATTCCGTATAATTTTTTCATACTTCACATACTCATTTAATGAAACCGTATTAGTTTTTTCGAGGAGATCGGGCAATTAACAATTAAAATGGCGAATTGGTTTGCCATGATTTGCCGGACAAGGGTTTAGATTAATCAGTATCAATAAACTGAAACACCCCTGAATGTTCATTTAAAGTTGTTGTAAAAATAAACCTTTTTCCGGGTAAATGAAGGCCGTGACTGCTTTTTTACAGTTTTGAGACAATCATATAAAAGTTAAATATATATAAAAGCAGGTGAATTGGTTTCCCGCATTTATGTAAAACCAAACAAGTCTGCATCCTTCAGAAAAACACAATATGAAAAAAATAATCAAACCAACTGTCTTCCTGTTATGTATGGGCCTTTTTATTGGCTTTACAAGTCTTACCAAACCAATTGCATCTCCCGGCATAAATATTCCTACGGAAACGCCAAAAATCCAGGTGGCCGTTTTGCTGGATGTAAGCAATAGCATGGATGGCCTCATCGAGCAGGCTAAGGCTCAGCTTTGGAATATGGTGAGTACCATGGGCAAGGCTCAATGCGATGGCAAAACCCCTCAAATTCAAATTGCCTTGTTTGAATATGGTCGGCCAGAAAATGGCATTACAAGTGGTTATGTAAGACAAATAAGCGGTTTTACTTCGAACCTCGATGCACTTTCCCAAAAACTATTTGCGCTGCACACCAATGGTGGCGATGAATATTGTGGACAGGTGATTTATACTTCCCTGAATAAATTAACCTGGGATGCGGCAAAATCTACGTACAAAGTGATCTTCATTGCAGGCAACGAAGATTTTTTACAGGGCAGCCTCACTTATACAAAAGCCTGCGCAACTGCACGGGACAAGGGCGTGATCGTAAACACCATTTATTGTGGCGATAGGCTGCAGGGAATCCGGGAACACTGGAACCTTAATGCTGAATGTGGCAATGGCAGTTATACCAATATCAACCAGGACGCCAGGATCGACGAGATCCCAACCCCATACGACAGCATGATTCTCACCCTTAATCAATCATTAAACAGCACTTATATTTCCTATGGACATGCCGGCGCTTCATCTTTTGCGGCACAGGGTTCAGTAGATAAAATGAATGAAAGCCTGAGCCAAACCGTTGCAGTAAAACGAGTGATGGTAAAGGGGAAAAAAGAATTGTATAAAAATACAGAATGGGATATTGTAGATGCCGCCAATGAGGATAAGGATTTCGTCAACAAGGTTGACATGAAGACCCTGCCCGACAGTCTCAAAAGGAAAAGCCGCACTGAACTGAAACAACTGGTAGATAAAAAAAATAAAGAAAGAATCACCATTCAGCAGGATATCAGTAAACTGGCCATTAAACGTGACATATATATTCAAACAGAAAAAGCGAGGTCATCGCAAAAAACGCAG
>JAKQKY010000477.1 GCA_029560415.1 Bacteroidota bacterium
TTCAACCAGGTCGTTACTTCGCTCTGCCTGTTGTTCCCGCATGGTTAAATTATTATAGTAAAGATAATTGCCGATACTAGTTGTGATAGCCCTGTTCTGGTTGAATCCAAAACTCCAGGTACCTGCTGTACAGTTCACATAAAGTGCCGCTGCATTGCCGGGTAAAGTTAATTGCCCAATCTGAACCGGAACACCAGAGAATTTACAATCCTCAAATGTGGATGTAGAATTGAAAAGCATCATTGCATTTTGCCCGTCGTAATATCGAAAAGCGCAGTTCTTAAATGTCATCCCTGTTCCCGAATTGATAAGCGGACGTAGACCGGAATATGAATGAGCTGCAAAGTTAAAACTTGAGTTTGTGATCTGCGAGCCGTTACTGATGCTGATTGAATTCGTACTATACATACTGCCAAAACTCCCCAGGCTTTCAGCATACACATTGGTAATATAAGTTGGGAACCAACCGTTCTGGATATTCGAAATAAACCTAACCACTGCTCCTGCAATATTCACATTACTGATATACCAGTTACCTGCCCGGTTCTCAGCTTTTCCAATTCCATACAAATTGGTACCAAATACAGTATGTGTGCCTCCCCAGCAGGTTAGGTTATCAATTACATTGTCTTTTTCCTGGTCTTGCCCTGCAGATATTGCCAGTTTGCAACTTTGGATCTTGGTACGGCTGATCAGGGTCATTTCCGCATTACGGGTTTTTCCATTCGGGGATGATAAAACGCCTACTACAAACCTGGTTACGGTAACATCTTCGATCGTTATACCAGAAGAACCCGTTTGGGTTGCAGCACCCGGAAGCGCAGAACCATACTGATCTGTAAGTCCCGGATAACCGCCGTCGGGTGGTACATTATCGCCTGGCAAATTTGTGAATGGATCGATCACAATTCCTGCATAAGGTGAATATTGCTCATCGCGGCAAACACCATCGGTGAAATCTTCAAAAGGCATGCTAAACCAGGAAAATGCATTTGTTAAAGCTGGAGGAGTGAATTGTCCCTGGATCGCAAGATTACGAATCTTACAACCTTTTCCCAGGTGTATGCCAATGGCAAAAGTATTGTTGAAATTAGCTGTGATCTGGGTGCCGCCGCCCCAGAAAGTTGTTTCTCCGGAAACATCCAGGGTGAAAAAATTATAATTGATTCCCCGCAGGATCAAAGGTTGGTTGATGGTATAGTTACCCTGTGGTATTCTTAACCTTTCAAGTCCATTTCTAATACAGGCGTTGGCAGCCTTTTGCAACATAGGCTGATCATCAACACCCCCGGCTCCAACGGCACCAAACCATTTAGCGGATACCCATCCCTGTGAAGTTGATCGCGGATTTACGGTAAGAGAATCACCAAAAATCCAGCTTTGCATTGACGCATCGATGATACCACCAGTGATTATACCATGACCGATAAGCCTGTTCCCTGCTTCAAACTTCAATACTTTTCCAACAGGAATAGTCAGGGTTCCATTGATTACGAATAGGGCTGTACCCGAATTCGTTTTATTCGAGAACCAGACAGTCTGCACATCAGGATCATTAAAAGCGGTTTGCAATGAAGCAGTTTGATCGGTGATTCCATCTGCTACAATACCCAGGTCTGCTGCCGTCCAGAACTGTGCCTGGACTGAAGTAAACAACAGCAGACCTGTAATAATAGACATTAACTTTTTGATTGTTGGATGCATGGTAATAAGGATTTAAGGTGAAGAATTTGTTTTGGCAATTTGGCTGAAAAAAAGGAGTACCTAACGGTTACGAATAACAGCATTCATGAGTAGAATCCGGAATAGTAAAAGATAGAATTGGGTGGTGGCTATGTGATAATCATCGCCATTGCACAGGAGAGCAGTTAATTTTTGGTGGAATATTGGAATCTGAGAAGTATGAATCAAATATAACGGTAATCACTATATCAACATACCGTATTTCTACGTAATCTCATGTTGATTTTTACAGCATGGGCATTGCAATGCTGTTTAATTAAATCCAGTCAAACCCCTATCCCTGAACAGGAGAAGTTGAATATTATAACCGGAAATTAAATGAGAGGAGGCTTAGAAACAGTTGTATAAACCGGAATCATAGCAAAAGAAATGATGTTAACGACTTTCAATAAAATGATGAATCATAAAAGATAGCAAGTTCATATCCACCTGTTCGATCGGGTGAGGGGTTCCAGGGAGAATGCCCAGTTGGGAATCGGGTAAATGAGCATACACCGCTTCCGTTTCTTCCAGGCTTACCATTTTATCGCGGTCGCCAAGCAGCAACAGGCATCTGGCTTCAATTTCACTATAATCATTTAGGTGCAATGCATTGTTTTTACCCAGGTTCAACAACAGCTCCTTCGTTTTTTCTAATACAGTTTTCCAATCCTGCGGATGATGCCGTTGCAGAAGTTGTTGGGCAAAAGCTGGTAATTTCTGTTCAATGAGCCCGGCGTTCAATTGGGGAATTTCTTTAGCAGCCACCGGTTCATCCCAATAAAATTTAGTGGCCAATGTGATCAGATTCCGGATCCTGCCTGGATGATGTTTTGCCAGGTACATGCCAACATAACCTCCCATGCTATATCCGAAAATATGGATGCTTTCAATTGACCTGGAATCAAGGAATTCCAAAACCTGTTTTGAAAACATTGGAATGGAAAATGGTTCATCAGGCAGGGGCTTACCACCATGCCCGTAAAAATCAATTGCATGAACCTCGTAACGTTCGGTCAATAAAACCGATAACGCAGATAGTTGATCTTTGGCACCAATGGCACCATGCAATAAGAGTATCTGGTTCATCCAATAAAGTTACTTCATTCTATTGTCATTCATCAATGCCTGCTCATTCGTTTTCCAATGGCAACGCATAATAAAGAAACGAGAAGGAAAGATATACTCAGGATACCGATATTCTGCACAGTTTTGTTAATGCCTAATTCAGTTACATTGATGAAAGGGTATGGGTAAAAACCGGATGCACCGCCACGGATCAGGATGAAAATACAATAAACGATGGGATAGATCAACCAGGGAAAAACCATTTTCCAATTAAGTTGATCCTTGCCTGCGACGAAGATCCACATCAAAAGGTATAAGATAGGGTTTACCGTATGAAACAATTCATCAACGACTTTTTGCAAACCCCGGGGATCCCACACCGAACGAAGCACCAGGTTATAAACAGCACCTACAATAACAATGTATACAGTTATGGCGGCCACTACAGATTGTCGGTGGAAGAAACGCCCGCCATCGGTACCATTACCAATGAACAACATGGTACACGAAATAGCCACCATTAAATTAGAGAGGATCGTAAAATAACTGAAATACCGGATGATCAGCTCTTTAACCGGGAATGGCAATACGGTCAAATGAATATACAATTGGGCAAACAAAGCAAACCAGGCCAGCAAGGAAATGAGGCCGATGAATACCTTTCCACGCGAAGTAACTGAATTCATTTTTTTCTCAAATATAATTGGAAACATATATAGATGATACTTTGTTTAATTACATGACTGGTATTCCTACGCATGAAATATCTGTACTTTTGCAGCGATGACGCAATTAAGTACGCTTAATAAATATTTCTGGAAATACAGGTGGTTATTCATTCTCGGCATTTTATTCGTGGTACTGACGAATTATTTCAGGATCCTTTCCCCTCAATTGACCGGTTACGTGGTGAACACAGTGATCCATTCCATTAAATCGGGAACACCCGAATCTATCCAGGTCTATAATGACGCACATAGTAATTATGACCTGATGGTTCGCAAGGTGATCGACCAGTTCAACAGCCAGCCTTTTAAGAACAAGATCTTTTTTACGGGCATCATCTTGCTTGTGATCGCCATCATCAGCGGATTATTCATGTTCCTCATGCGGCAAACCATTATCGTGATGAGCAGGCACATTGAGTATGATCAGAAAAATGAAATTTTCAAACATTACCAGAAACTGGATACGGCTTTTTACAAAACCCACAGCACCGGTGATCTCATGAATCGGATAGCCGAAGACGTGAGCAGGGTACGTATGTATACCGGGCCGGCCATCATGTACTTTATCAACCTGGCAGCTGTGATCGGTTTCAGTATATATTTCATGCTGCGATCAGATGTAAAACTTACCCTGGTAGCACTCTGCCCTTTACCCATCCTGGCATTGGCCATCTATTTCGTAAATACCATCATCAATAAAAAGAGTGAAAAAATTCAATCACTCCTGAGCGACCTCACCACCAATGCCCAGGAATCATATTCTGGTATAAGGGTCATCAAATCTTTTGTTCAGGAGAAAGCCATGCTTGGTTTCTTTGATCGCAACAGTGAATCGTACCGAAGCAATGCCCTGAGCCTTGCAAAAACAGAAGCCATTTATTTTCCCAGTATGGCCCTGCTCATTGGATTGAGTACCTTAATAACGATCATGGTTGGAGGCCTTGATGTGGCCAATGGCGTTCCCGGCGCTACCGTGGGTAAGATTGCCGAATTCGTGATGTACATCCAGTTGCTTACTTTCCCGGTAAGTGCCATCGGGTGGACGGCCAGTATGACCCAACGGGCTGTAGCCTCCCAAAAACGGATCAATGAATTTCTGCACACCGAGCCGGCAATTCAAAATGACAACCAACCTGTACATATATCGCTTGATGGAAATATTTCCTTTGTGCATGTAGATTTTACTTACCCGCACACCGGTATCCATGCCATAAAAGATTTTTCTCTGCAGATCAACAAAGGTGAAAAGATCGCCATCGTGGGCAAAACAGGTTCGGGCAAATCAACCATCGCCCAGCTTATGTTAAGGATGTACGATATACAGGAAGGACTTATTGCTTATGATGGCGTCCCTATAAATAAGATCGACCTGGAAAACCTGCGCTCGCGGATCAGTTATGTTCCGCAGGATGTGTTTTTATTCAGTGATAGCATTTCCAACAATATCCGTTTTGGAAAAAACGAAGCATCGACAGAACAGGTTTTTAACGCAGCAAGGCAAGCCAGTATTTTTGAAGAGATCAACCGCTTTCCCGACGCTTTTGAAACCATGGTAGGGGAAAGGGGTGTTACGCTCAGTGGTGGACAAAAACAGCGTATATCCATAGCCCGGGCATTGGTTCGTGAGCCTGCTGTTGTAATTTTTGACGACTGCCTCAGCGCTGTGGATGGAAAAACAGAACAGGAAATCCTTACCAGCCTCAACAGCTACCTCGAAGGCAGAACCGCCGTGATCATAACCCACCGCATTTTCTCATTGATTCAATTTGATAAGATCGTGGTGATGAATGAAGGAAAGATCGTTGAAATGGGCACCCATAGCGAATTACTGGCTAAAAATGGCCTGTATAAGTCTATGTATCAACGTCAGCAGGAACAGGAAAAAAAGCCTGGCAAAAGCTAAAATCCCAATTATTTTGTCATATCAAAAACAATTTTATCTTTGTCCGTATTAAACAAATGACAATTTTTTAAAAACAAAAAAAAATTACAGTGGCGTACGAAAACAATGACAAAAAAATGGAAAGTGTTTACAGCATCCGCGTAAAAGCAGGGAAGCGCAGAACTTACTTTTTTGATGTAAGGGAAACACGGGGAAATGATTTTTATGTAACGATCACGGAAAGCCGCAAACGTTTCGATTCCGAAGGATACGACCGTCACAAGATTTTCCTTTACAAAGAAGACTTCAATAAATTTTTAAAAGGGCTGAATGAAACAGTTGACCATGTAAAAACTGAATTAATGCCCGATTTTGATTTCGACGCCTTCAACCACGATACGCCTTATGAAGGTGGTGAAGATGGACAAGCACCATCCCATGAAAATGGAACCAGCACTGCTGTTACCGAAGAGGTTGTAACCAATTTCACACCGGAAGTAAAAGCTGAAGAAGTGAAAGAAGAAATTGTTGAAAATACAACACCGGTTGACAATGGCCATTCAGAAGAAGTAGATAAATGGTAAGATAGCCCAGGATATTTTAACCTAACATAATTAACCAATAAAAAAGTCTTCAACAACCTTGAAGACTTTTTTTATAAACAAATAAATTAACGATCATACTCGCTTCCCCAACCCTTAAACCCACAAACCCTTAAACCCCCAAACCCTTAAACCTTTAAACGACTTAAACCTCCTGAACGTCCCAAACCCCTTCTACCTCCTCATCCCCTTAAACGCATTGATCAATCCATTCGTAGAAGCATCATGGCTGCTGACTTCTGCATCTCCTAAAAGTTCGGGAAGGATATTTCCGGCGAGTTGTTTACCCAGCTCAACGCCCCATTGATCGAAACTGTAAATGTTCCAGATCACACCTTGCACGAAGATCTTATGTTCATACAAAGCGATCATTTGTCCGAGCGTAAAGGGAGTTATCTTTTTTACCAGGAATGAATTGGTTGGACGATTTCCTTCAAATACCCGGTAAGGATTTTCATGTTGCTTACCCATCATCAGGGCTTCAGTTTGCGCAAAATAGTTGCTCAGCAATTTTGCATGGTGATCGCCAACGGGATTATGCGACTGAGCAGGCACAATAAAATCGCATGGGATCACCGGCGTACCCTGGTGAATGAGCTGGTAAAAAGCATGCTGGCCGTTGGTGCCGGGTTCACCCCATATAACAGGGCCTGTTGCATATGTTACTTTTTGTCCATTGCGGTCGATGTATTTTCCATTGCTTTCCATATTGCCTTGTTGAAAATAAGCGGCAAAGCGATGCAGGTATTGATCGTACGGTAAAATGGCTTCGGTATCCATGCCATAAAAATTGCGGTACCAGATTCCGTTGAGCGCCATCAGAACCGGGATGTTTTTATCAAATGCTGTTTCTTTGAAATGAATATCAGTTTCATGGGCACCTTTTAATAACTGTTCAAAATGATCATACCCGATCGTTAATGCAATTGAGAGCCCAATGGCACTCCAGAGGCTGTAACGGCCGCCCACCCAGTCCCAGAAGGCGAACATATTTGCGGTATCAATGCCAAAAGCGGCTACGTCTTTGGCATTGGTACTAAGGGCTGCAAAATGTAACGCAATATCAGATTCACTTGCACCTTGCTCCAGGAACCAATTGCGGGCCGTTTGTGCATTGGTCATGGTTTCCTGCGTGGTGAATGTTTTACTGGCAATAAGGAACAGGGTTTCGTCGGCGGTAACTTTCTTAAGCGTTTCAACGATGTGCGTGCCATCTACATTGCTGACGAAATAGGGCTGGATGCCGGGCTGCCAGTAGGGTTTCAGCGCTTCAGTTACCATTACGGGACCAAGATCACTGCCACCGATACCGATGTTCACAATATAGCGGATCTTCTTTCCCGTATATCCCTTCCAGTTACCCGAATGTACTTTGTTGCAAAAGTTCTTCATCTGTTCCAGCACCTGCTGAATGTCGGGCATTACATCCTTACCTTCGAGTAATACCGGCTTGCCCGAAAAATTTCGCAGGGCTGTATGCAACACGGCACGATCTTCGGTTTGATTGATCTTCTCTGCACCAAACATAGCGTCTATGGCTTGCCGTAATAAACAGGCGTCGGCGAGTTTCAGCAGGAGTGACCTGGTTTCTTCACTTACATTGTTTTTGGAATAATCGAACAGGATATCCCCGGTATGAAGGGAGAATTTTTCGAAACGATTCGGATCTGCCGCAAACAGGTCTTTGATCTGAACATCTTTGTTTGCAGCATAATGTTGCTGAAGATCGGCCCAGGCCTGGGTTGTAACGGGATTGATGGTTGGAAACATAGCCTAATATTATGAGTTAATTTATTTTATTTGTTCCAGGTGAAATGTGCTTAAACTTTAAAAGATAATCATGCATACTGGTAAAACTTCCATGTTTACCCATGTCGTTGATCAGTCGTTCGAGCCTGGTTAATAATACAGAACCATCTGGTTTTTTCACATACCCAGGTAGCTTGTAGGCGCTGATATCGGTGAATTCCCAGGGATGAAAATATAAACAGACATACCCGTCTTTTCGCAAAGTTTGCAGGCAAAGACTTTTGAACAAAGCATATGGATAATTCTTGAACCCCAGCCAGAACAAGGGCAGGCGTATACCCGGAGAAACGCTGGCGGGTATACGCTTCATACCCTGGTCGGTATATACGGTACGGGGCAGGTGAAAATTATTATATCGCCCGGGTAAATAAGTCGGGTTGATAGATGAATCGTAAAGATATCCTGCCTTGATAACTTCCGCCATGTCTACTTTGCGCATGCGGGGCATCCTCAAGCCAGTGACCCGTTTGCCGGAAACTTCTTCCAGTGTTTGCCTCGACAACAACAGGTGTTCATTTTCAAATTGAGAATGATAAAAAGTATGGGAGGCGATCTCATGTTTTGCTGCCAGTTGCCTGATCACTGCGGGGAATTTTAATGCATAATTTGCAGTCGTAAAAAGGGTACATGGCGTTGAATATTTTTCCCAAAGGGGCATAAGGGCATCCAATCCGCGTCGGCCTATCTGCATTTGCTCTTCCATGCCGATCTGCTGACCGTATTCAAGTGGAATATCAAATTCTTCCACATCAAAGCTGAGTAAAATATGCCCGCTCATCGGATATTGGTTTCACGGATGATATAATGCGGCCTTTGTTTGCTCTGCATAAACAGCTTGCCAAGGTACATACCAATAATACCCAGGATCATCAGTTGTATGCCACCGAAAAAAGCGATGGTTACTATTACCGAAGCCCAACCAGAAATGACATGTCCACTGAAATAACTGATCAATGCATAAGGAATATAAAAGAATGATATTAAGGCACTGGCAAAACCCAGGTAAATAGCAATGGTAAGGGGTTTGGTGCTGAATGAAGTAATTCCCCGAAGGGCAAATTCCATCATTTTTTTATACGTATATTTTGATTTACCGGCTACCCGTTGGCCTGGTTCGTAGGTGATGGAAACCTGTTTGAAACCAAGCCATTTTACCAGTCCACGCCAGAAAAGGTCATCTTCCTTAATATCTTTCAAAACAGTAACCACCCGTTTATCGAGTAACCTGAAATCGGCAGTTCCCTTTTCGAGTTCGATGGAAGAAAGCCTGTTCAGTATCCGGTAAAAAAAGTCGCTGGTTTTACGCTTCATCATAGGAAGTTCCTGTTGGTCCTTACGGATCGTGTATACGATATCGTTACCAGCTTCCCAATGTTGCAATAACTCGGGTAACATGGCCGGCGGATGTTGCATATCGCCATCCATGCTGATAACGGCATCGGCTACACTCAGATCGAAACCGGCCTTTAAGGCGTTTTGGTGACCAAAATTGCGGGAAAAGGAAATAAAGCGCACTTCGGGATGAACCGTCGCCAATTGTTTTATAAAACCAAGTGTGTCATCGTCGCTTCCATCATCTACAAATATCACATCATAGTCGTATGGCAGAGAATGTATGGCAAGCCGGATGGCCTCCAGCATCATACCAAGATTGCTTACTTCGTTGTAAACCGGGATGATGATCGATACTGTTTTTCTCATGCTGGACATTTGGCAAGATCGAATTTTTTTATCAATAATTGATAGGCAAGCACCAGCCATGTGATGAGACAAGGCAATGCCTTGAGGGCATAAGGACGTATATAATCTACCTTGATGGATTTAGGAAAGAGATCGGTGGTAGATAAACTGGTGAGCACGATCGCAAAAAGCATCAGCCATAAGGCCCATCCTTTCCGGCCCGGCTGAATAACATACCAGATGCCAACGCCGATCATGGCGATCACGAAAGTGGGACTTTCAGCAGATGAACTAAAGATCACCACACCAATTAGCAGGAATGCCAGGTAGCTAAGCTGGAAACAAACCTGCTTGTATTGCTTGAATCTCAGTAAGGGCAATAAGTAAAAAACTGCTGCGGAAGCTATGATATAGAGATCGGGCAGCCCAGGAAGCCTGAATATTTTTTTGATCACCCGCATGGCCGACATTCCCTGCATCACCGACTCGGTATTGGCATCATTCTTTTCTACGAGGGATTGATACCAATCCTGGTACGATTGCCATACAAAAGCAGGCGAGGAGAGGATCATCGGCAACATGGCCAGCACCAGCATCCAGAAAATAAATGAAACAACAAATCTTAGTCGGTTGGCTGAAAATAAGAAGAAGGCAAGTCCTACAATGCCATACAGTTTTGTAAGGATACCTGCCGCGATGAATAAAGTAGCCCAAAAATCCTTTTCTTCTTTCACCAATATCCAGGTTAACAGGATCCATGAAGTGAGCATTGGATTGAACTGCATGTTGTGCATGGCCGTCATCATTTCTACGGCACCGATCAACAGGATCAGGTTCCGGCTACCATTATCCAGCGGCAACCTGCGAACCGCATAAAAAAGAATGACCGCATTCACCAGGCCCCACAAAAAGCAACCGATCATATCAGGCAAAACAGCAAAAGGAGCTATGATGATGCTGAAAAAAGGACCGTAATGATTGCAATCAAAATATTCGGCCGGGTAATCGTGGTATAAATGAGTTTGCTGCACTGAATGCCAGAAAACTCCTTTAAAAATCAGGTAATTGTTGATGCTTCCAGCGCCCTTGCCCAATTGCACGAAGATGGCTACCAATGCCAGCAGGAACCAAATGATTGCAGCGAGGGAAATCTTCTTTCCGGCAATGGTAAATGCTTTATCGTAAAAAGGCATGCAGTTAGGAGTATAAGGTCTGAGTATAAAAAACTAAAGATACAATGCAATGATTTACATATGGTGAATGCATTCCAATATCCTCGCAACCATTTCTTCAGTAACATCAAGATGAGTTACCATGCGAACCTGGGTAGGTGAAATGGCAATGCAATAGATATCATGTTGCTTCAGGTATGCTGTGAATGTTGTGGCGGTATACATTCCATTTACTTCAAAGATCAGGATATTGGTTTCTACGGGGAACATTTTCCCGATGAAATCCTTTTTGATCAGGGCCTGGGCAATATCTTTCGCATGCCGGTGATCTTCCTCCAGCCGGTTGATGTGATGATCGAGTGCATAAATTCCTGCGGCCGCCATATAACCCGCCTGCCTCATTCCTCCGCCCAGCACTTTCCGGATACGCCTCGCTTCCTTTATAAAAGTTCGCTTACCTAACAGCAGACTTCCAACCGGGGCCCCCAATCCCTTGCTCAGGCAGATGGAGATACTATCGAATAATTCGCCGTATTGCAAAGCAGATTCTCCGTTAGCTACCATGGCATTCCAGAGCCTGGCACCATCCAAATGTAAACTCAAGTTATATTTCAGGCAAACTGCTTTAATATCTTGTATATCAGTAAAATCATAACAACTTCCACCTCCTCGGTTTGCAGTATTTTCGAGGCTGACCAACCTGGTTCTGGCTTTGTGAATATCATCAGGGTTGATCTCTTCGATCACCTGGTCTGCCTGTATTCGTCCACGGTTTCCAGCAATGGTTTTTACCTGGCATCCGCTGTTAAACGCAATGCCTCCGCCTTCGTAAATGTATACATGACTCATTTTCTCGCAAATCACTTCCTGCCCGGGTTGCGTATGGCATTTTATGGCGATCTGGTTTGTCATGGTGCCACTAGGACAAAATAATGCCGCATCCATACCAAACATCCCGGCCGACATGGCTTCCAATTCATTCACCGTGGGGTCCTCTCCAAATACATCGTCACCCACAACAGCATCCTGCATTGCTTGCAACATGCCCGGGGTTGGCTTGGTAAAAGTATCGGAACGTAAGTCGATCATATAACAAAAATAAGCATTGATCGCTTTGCTGCCGGGGCTTCTCCTTATTTTATTTAAGATTTGGCCCATACATAATTTAATAAAAATATATGTCTGGCCGGAATGGTTAAATAATGTGTAATTTATACACTATTTATCCCTTTTTTCCCTATTTACTATGAAATGCAAAATTTGCATATTACCTTTGCAAATGCTTTTAAGGAAAATCTATTTTCTTTCTTTTGCAACGTTTCCCCAACAAAAACGGTCTATTTATTGTTATTATTAAGAATCTAACACAACACAATGAGGCAACTTAAAATCGCTACGCAGATTACTAACCGTGACTCACAGGCGGTAGAAAAATATCTGCAGGAAATTTCAAAAATCTCGATGATTACACCAGAGGAGGAAACAATCCTGGCGCAAAAGATCAAGATGGGAGACCAGCGGGCTTTGGATAAGCTGGTACAGGCCAACTTACGTTTCGTAGTATCGGTGGCTAAACAATACCAGCACCAGGGACTTTCCCTGAGCGATTTGATCAACGAAGGAAACCTCGGCCTGATCAAAGCCGCACAGCGTTTCGATGAAACCAAGGGTTTTAAGTTCATCTCTTACGCCGTATGGTGGATTCGCCAGTCAATTTTACAGGCATTGGCAGAGCAGGGAAGGTTGGTTCGTTTGCCACAAAACAAAATCGGTACTTACAACAAAGCCAACAAAGCCTACATGGCCTTTGAACAGGAGCACGAAAGGGAACCTTCTACAGAGGAACTCGCCGAACTCCTGGAAATGAGCGAAACAGAGATCAATAACATTTTCCAAAGCAATACCCGTCATACTTCCCTGGATGCTCCCGTGCATGAAGCAGAAGATGTAGCCATGGGAGATCTGCTGAAAGGCGGAGATGAAACCGATGAAGATGTTATGCATGATTCATTGAAAAATGAGATCCGTCGTGTACTGAAATCATTGAGTCCAAGAGAAGCGGAAATTGTAAATGCATATTTCGGACTGGATGGAGAAAATGGTGTAACGATCGAACAAATCGGCCAAAAATACGACCTAACGAAGGAGCGTATACGCCAGATCAAGGAAAGAGCCATCAAACGTTTACAGAAAGCACGCTATAGTGGTGCACTGAAAGCCTATCTCGGATAATAATTCATTCCAACAAATCATACAGCCCCGGAAACTCCGGGGCTTTTTTATGTTCCTGATTTTTTGTGGAAGTAATACAATATTAAAAAGGTCTATCTATTAACAGTTACATAACTGTCCGCCATTTATACCCACCAGTACGCATAGATGCTTTTTGGTTTTAGAAGATATTTGTGTTCAAACTAAAATCAACTCATGAAAAAAAACACAATCATCCTCTTTTGTATCCTGTTCATTACAGGGTCGGCAAATGCCAATAACATTTTGGTAAGTAATGCTACCATCTCCGGGCAGAATACCACTAACCACACAGCGCTGATCAACTTTGGTGTAAGCTGGGAAAACAGCTGGCGTACAAGTACCAATGAAAACAATTATGACGGTGCCTGGATCTTTATCAAGTACAGGAAGAACGGAACTACCGACTGGCGACATGCAAGCATCAATGTAACAGGCAACACGCCATCGGCAGGTGCTGCCATAACGGTTACGGCTGATGGAAAAGGTGCTTTTGTATATCGCTCTGCCAATGGCATCGGAAATGTGAACTTCACAGCCAATTCACTACAATGGAATTATGGCGTTGACGGCATCCTGGATAATGAAACCGTAGAGATACTGGTTTATGGATTGGAAATGGTTTACATACCTTCCGGCAGTTATCAACTTGGAAGCGGCGGTGCCGAATCAAATGCTTTTACGGATGGATCATCTGCATTACCATACCTTGTTAACTCAAACAATGCCATCAACCTCGGAACTACTGCAGGAACATTAAATCCAAATGGGCTTGGCGCTGCTTCGGGTACCATTCCTGCTAATTTTCCCAAAGGATTCAATGCATTCTGGATCATGAAATATGAATGCAGCCAGCAGCAATATGCCGATTTCTTAAATAACCTCGACCTGGCCCGAGCCAATATAAACAAAACACCCAGTATTTTTTCCGGAACACACCCTGCACTTGTAGCACCACAACCCGAAAGAGCGATTGGTGAAATTGGAATGAACAGGCTGGCAGCATTTGCAGATTGGAGCGGACTACGCCCATATTCAGAATTGGAATTTGAAAAAGCCAGCAGGGGATTCAATACACCTGCCGTACCAAACGAATATGCATGGGGGAATACAACCCTTGTTCCGGTTACATCAATCCTGAATGATGGAGCAGATGATGAGATTGTAAGTACACCAGTATCTGCAAATGCAAATGTTTCCAATAACTTACCAGGAAACAGGCCGGTTAGAACCGGAATTTTTGCCCGTTCCTCAGGTTCTGACAGAACCCTCAGCGGCGCCACCTATTATGGAGTGATGAACATGAGTGATAATATTTCTGAAACCGTTATTTCAATGGTCAATGCACAGGGTAAAGCAGTGGATGCTACCATTCATGGAGATGGATTTTTAGGCGGCGATGGCAGAACCGACATTGCAGCATGGCAGCCATTCCAGGCCTTTGGTACAAGGGGATCTGCTTATAATGGAGCTCTTACAAATGCAAGGATTTCAGACAGGGCAAATGCAAATCTTTTTGCAGGCATTTATGGATCAGATACCAATCAACCCAATTTTGGAATACGCCTGGCCCGTACTGCTCCTTAATCCTGTAAATAGCGAAACATGAAAAAATCATTGCTTTGTTGGCTGATGTGCATCCCCGTGATGTTTGCATCGGCTCAAAACAATCCCATCTTCCAGGGTGGAAGCGGCGATGGGGTTGATAAAAGATCATTTTTACAGTCAGGCAACGCCATTTTCACAGGCGGCAACGCTGATGGATGGAATAAGGCCTCATTTACCCAATCGGCTAACAATATATTCACTGGCGGGGCTGGTGATGGTTGGAACAAAACCAGCTTTGCCCAGTCATCCAGTGCCATTTTCAACGGCGGAGCTGGTGATGGCTGGAATAAGACCAGCTTTCTGCAGGCAGGAAACGCTATTTTTAGTGGAGGTAACGGCGACGGGTGGACTAACACAACATTCCTGCAACCAGGCAATGCAATTTTTGGCGGCGGCATTGGCGATGGATGGAACAATACAAGCTTCCTGCAGGCTGGCAATAATATATTTACCGGCGGAATTGGTGATGGCTGGAGCAGTACTTATCGGCCACAAGCTCCACTGCCCGTTAAATACAGCTATTTTACTGCGGTTAAACAAGGATCATCAGCATCCTTATTACGCTGGGAAACCCAGTTTGAAAACAACAGTTCTTATTTTGATGTAGAAAGAAGCACCGATGCGATAAACTTTCAATACATCGGAAAAGTAATGGCGGCGGGGTTTTCTAGTAGCCCGGTTACCTATCATTTCATCGATCATGCGCCAGCCAGTGGATTTAATTACTATAGGCTGAAACAGGTTGACCGTGATGGCAGCATAGAATACAGCCCAGCCAGGCTGGTTCGTTTCGATGGCCTTGACGCCGGATCTGTGCGTTATTACCCCAATCCAACGAGGGGAATGCTACAGATCGATGTCTCGGCAGTGTTGAACAAGGAAATCAGGATCATCACCATTACTAACGCAGCCGGCATCGTGGTACAACAATTTATTCCCCGGTTGTCGAATGATTCAAAGATCGATGTTAACCTGGGCAATATGCCAAAAGGCATTTACTTTATCCAGTTGAAAATGGGATCTTTCAATAGTACCCAACGAATCGTTTTACAATAAAGAAATAAGATAAAGCTAATATTAAACAAAGAGCAGCCTGGAGCTGCTCTTTGTCGTTTTTGCCAACTTATTAACATCGCAGTTTTAAAACGAGATGAGGAATAAAGGATATAGTCCTAAATTTGCAGCATGAAAAAACTGATGCTCGGGTGTTGTGCTGTTTTGCTGCTTTCCTGTGAAAAGGATATTGATTTTAACCTGAATGAAAGTGCCAATGTGTTGGTGGTAGATGCTGTGATAGAGAACAGTAAAGTGCCAACCGTCATCCTTACTACAAGCCTCTCTTATTTTAGTAAAATCGAACCCCAGATACTGGCAGCCTCTTTTGTTCATGATGCCGAAGTGTACATATCAAACGGAACACTTACCCATAAGTTAAAAGAATATGCGGTACCGTTAGTACCAGGTTACGAAGCATTTTATTACAGCATCGATTCATCTTCATTGTCTACAGCATTTACCGGTGAACTCAATACAAATTACAGCCTCAGGATCGTAAGCAGGGGCAAGGAATATACCGCCAACACCAGCATTCCCGCTCTTACGCTTTATCCCGATTCTTTCTTTTTCAAAAAGGCGCCGATGAACCCCGATACAACCAAAAGGGCCATGTTCATAAAAGCCACCGATCCCAGGGGATTAGGAAATTATGTCAGGTATTTTACCAAAAAAAATCAGGAACCATTTTTGCCGGGAGAGAACTCGGTATACGACGACCAGGTGATTGATGGTACTACTTATGAAGTGCAGCTGCCTCCGGGAATCGACCGCAACGACCCACCCACCAGGGACGAGAATTTCTTGGTGAGAGGAGATACGGTTACACTGAAATACTGCAACATTAGCAGGCCAACATACCTCTTCTGGAGTACCTGGGAGTTTGCCTACCAAAGCATTGGGAATCCTTTCGCACAGCCAAATAAAGTGCTCGGAAATATCTCCAACGGGGCATTGGGTGCATTCTGCGGATACGCTGCCTGGTACCAGCAGAAGGTTGTGGACTAAAGAATAACCGAAAGAGGAATAAAAATTAAAAAGGAATCAGAACAAATGGAAAATAAGCAGATAGAAAAAGTTAGTTGCCTGATCATCGGTTCAGGTCCGGCCGGCTATACCGCCGCCATTTATGCCGCCCGGGCAAACATGAAACCGGTTTTATACCAGGGTATTCAACCAGGAGGTCAGTTGACCATTACCACGGAAGTAGAAAACTACCCGGGCTATCCCGATGGTATACAGGGACCTGAAATGATGGTTCATTTTGAAAAGCAGGCAGCCCGCATGGGTACCGATATCCGTTATGGCCTGGCTACTAAGGTTGATTTTTCAACCAGGCCATTGAAAGTGGAGATCGATGAAGAGAAATGGATCGAAGCCGATTCAGTGATCATTAGTACCGGCGCATCTGCCAAATGGTTAGGATTAGAAAGTGAACAGCGACTGAACGGTTACGGCGTTAGCGCCTGTGCAGTTTGCGACGGATTTTTCTTTAAAGGAAAAGAAGTAGCCATTATTGGCGCAGGAGATACAGCTGCAGAAGAAGCGCTCTATTTATCAAAAATCTGCAGTACGGTGCATATGCTCGTTCGCAAAGACCAGATGAGGGCCAGCAAGATCATGCAGGACAGGGTTTTGCAAACGCCAAATATCAAGATCTACTGGAACTCAGAAGCAGATGAGGTATTGGGCGATAAAAAAGTGGAAGGCCTTCGCATACACAATAATAAAACCGGTGAAAAAACGGAGATTCCATTAAGTGCATTCTTTGTGGCTATCGGGCATCAACCCAATAGTGATATATTTAAAGGCTGGCTCAATATGGATGAAACAGGATACTTACTAACGATACCGGGTACCAGCAAAACAAATGTGGAAGGAGTTTTTGCAGCAGGAGACGTACAGGATAAAATATACCGCCAGGCAGTAACGGCAGCCGGTAGTGGCTGTATGGCTGCCCTGGATGCAGAAAGATACCTTGGCGAAAAAGGACTTCATTGATGATGTTTACCATTCACCTACATAACCTGAAATTCTTTGCCAGGCATGGCCTGCATGAAGAAGAAACCATTACGGGCGGACAGTTTGAACTTTCTGTTGATATTGATTTCGAAAGTGATGATGTCATTCGTAAAATGGAACAAACGATCAATTACGTTACTGTTTACCAGGTGATCAGCAAACACATGCTTAAACCTGAACCTATGTTGGAAACCCTGGCACAGCAAATAGCCGAAGAGATTCATTCTCTCGATACCAGGATCCGTAAAATTAACATACGGATTAACAAAATGCATCCACCGATTTCTTCGTTTAACGGGCAGGTTGGTGTAACTTTCTATAAAGAGTTTTAATTATGAGGTTGTTGAGTTCACTGTTTTTATTTGCTTCCCTGTTTTTTTTACCGGCAACATTGCATGCCCAGAATATTCAGGACATTATCAAAGAGGCCGATCGGCTGGAGGCCATTCCCAATGAAAAAGAAGCCTTTCATAAATTTAAGGAGGCGTTGAAAATGCAGCCGGTAAACCTGTATGCACTCACCAAATGCAGCGAACTTAGCAGCCGCATTGGTGCAAGGGAACCAGATAAACATTCAAGAGATAATTATAACCAGGCTGCTATCATTTATGCGAAAACCGCATTGCGCCTTTATCCGAATAGCGATGAAGCCAATGTAGCTATGGGCATAGCTGTTGGCCGGACTTTGCTTACAAAAAGCGGGAAAGAAAAAATATCACTTGTAAAAGACATCAGGCATTATGCTGAATATGCTCTAAAGCTGAATCCACAGAATTTCAAGGCATGGCATATTCTTGGAAAATGGAATTATGAAGTGAGTAACCTGAATATGTTTGAAAAAGCAGCTACGAAAGTATTTTATGGCGGGTTACCTGATGCTTCCATCAAATCCTCTATTGCTGCGTATGAAAAAGCCAGGAGCCTGAATCCTAATTTTTCACTCAACTACCTGGAACTGGCCAAGGCATATAAAAAGAACGGCAACAAAGAAAAAGCTATCGCCCTGCTAAAGCAGATGTTGCCCATTCCCATTCTCACAGAAGATGATCCCCGGATCAAAAAGGAGGCCGTTCAGTTGATCCATAGCTGGGAATAACATCCCATTCACGTAATTCCGGTATTTCGAGCAATCATTTCTGTTATCTTCGAATTTAATAAATTATAATCAATGATCAGATCCTTACTGTGCATCCTTTCGATGTTTCTATGTATACAGGTTACAGCCCAGCAAACGGTTTCAATTTCAAAATACGATCCGCATGCTTTGTTTTCCCCTTTAACCATGCCCTCCAACCAGGGCAATACCCGCACAGCCACAGGCGAACCAAGCCCGCAATATTGGCAAAACAGGGCCGACTATGAAATGAAGGTAACCCTCAACGATATTACGAATGAGATCAGTGGATCTGTACTCATCACTTATAAGAACAACAGTCCGATAGAGCTACCTTTTCTCTGGCTGCAGCTTGATCAGAATCTTTTTAATCCGAATAGCCGGGGACAAGCGAGAATGCCGGTTGGCACGCGAAGCCGTTATGGTGATGCAAAAAGTAATTTCAATGGAGGATATAACATTAAATCGGTAAAGCTTGTAGATGGTAATACGAATGCCGATTTTATAATCAACGACACCCGCATGCAAGTGCGTTTACCCAAGGCAGTTAAACCTTCAGGCGATGTGATCAGGCTGAAAATTGACTACTCATTCACTTTGCCACAATACGGTGCCGACAGATGCGGCATACTTAAAACCAAGAACGGTAACATTTTTGCCGTAGCGCAATGGTATCCGCGGATGTGTGTGTTTGATGATGTGCGTGGCTGGAATACCGACCCATACCTGGGTCCAAGTGAATTCTATCTCGAATACGGTGATTTCGATTTCACTATCACAGCACCTGCAAGCATGGTAGTAGTGGCCAGCGGCGAATTATTAAATCCTGCTGAAGTACTAACAACAGAACAAGCCAAAAGAATGGCACAAGCAAGATTAAGTGATAAAACAGTCATGATCAAAACAGAATCGGAGATTGAAAAATCAGAGGCGACTTCAACAAAAAAACTGTCCTGGCATTATAAGATCAGTAATGCACGTGACGCTGCATGGTCAGCCTCAGAAGCTTTTATCTGGGATGCGGCCCGGATCAATCTCCCGGGAGGTAAGAAAGCATTGGCGCAAAGCGTTTATCCATCAGAAAGTAAGGGCGAGAGAGGATGGGGCAGGGCTACTGAATATACCAAGGGTAGTATTGAAAATTACAGCAAACGCTGGTTCGATTATCCCTACCCGGTAGCTACCAATGTGGCTTCAAACATCGGCGGTATGGAATATCCCGGCATCGTATTCTGCGGATCGGGTGCCACGCAAGACGGGCTTTTCGGAGTTACGGATCATGAATTCGGACATACCTGGTTTCCCATGATCGTGGGAAGCAATGAACGGCGGTATGGATGGATGGATGAAGGCTTTAATACTTTTATCAATTCATTGGCAGACGATGATTTCAACAATGGCGAGTACAAGCAACCTGCAATCAACGCACACGAAATAGCAGCCTCTCTTTTTTATTCAGGCAGCGAAAGTATTTTTAATACACCCGATGCCATGAAGGAAGGCAATATTGGAACAGCGTTGTATTTTAAGCCAGGATTCGGATTGCATTTATTGAGAAACGAAGTACTGGGAGCCGATAGGTTTGATTATGCTTTCAGAATGTATATCAACCGCTGGGCTTACAAACATCCCACACCATGGGATTTTTTCAGATCAATGGAGAATGCGGCTGGCGAAGACCTCGGTTGGTTCTGGAAAGGATGGTTCCTGGAAAATTATAAGCTCGACCAGGCCATCAGCACGGTAACTTTTGAAAATAACCAACCTGCCAACGGCTCTATCGTAACATTGGAAAACCTGGAGCAGATGGCCATGCCTGTAACCCTGAGTTATGAAACCATTTCGGGAATAAAAGGGCGCATAAAACTACCGGTAGAGATCTGGAACAACACCGCAGTTTTTAAAGTAAAGGTTCCCGTGAATGAAGCTTTGCGATCGGTGACAATTGATGAAGAACATGCTTTGCCGGATATAAACAGTACAAATAACAGCTGGACCAATACCAATTGATCACTTATTTATTGATGAAGAATTTTGCTTTCCAATTGGCTGCTTTATATAATTCTAATTTAAATACAATGCCGTTGGAGAGTGTTCCTTGTAAGGTACAGGGGAACCTGCTGATAAAATAAGTGACCGATGCTTTTGTATTACTGTTGAAAACAGATTCTTTTCGGATGAAAGTAGATGGGTGCATAGAGATCAGGTCTATCATGGTTAACACATAATCAGATGCTGCGTCATTCCGAGTTACACCATTGGGCGAGCCTGTTGTTGATGACGTTTCAATAGTGATCGTATTGCCAGTTGCAGAGGAGGGTTCTATATCTACCCGGTCAAACCTGTCTGCCACATTGAAATCATAGGTCTTATAATTTTTGCCGCGATACACATCTGCGCTCCAATATCCTTTGATCACGCTGTCGGGCTTACCAGCAAACAAATAATGCATTTCTCCTTTGCCTTCCCGAATTCCTTCCTGCATATTACCGGTATAATATGAACTGTCGCTGTAATGATATGTTCCCTTTCCGTTAGGCATGCCCATTTTAAACTGCCCTTCATAACGGTTGGCACCAATCGCTTCTCCCTTTCCATCGGCCAGGCCGTTTTTGCATTCGCCTTTGTACTGACCCTGCAATAGCATTACACTTACTTTACAGGAAGAAGAATCCTGTTGAGCCTTGACCGTTTGCTGATTAAAGAACAGGACAACTGATAATAATAGGGAGTACTTCATTTTAAGATATTACAAATTGAATGATTAGCCGCTATTCGCTGACGTTATGCTTATTTATTAATATTGAAAAAATCTGTATCGAATACCGACAATGCTTTTACATCATCAGCCCGTAAAATGGCCTGTGTATCTGTGTACATTTTCTTATACCGGGCTGCGGAAGCTTTTTTACCTTGCTTAAGATACATCAGCTGCGAAACAAAATAATGATCAATGACCGGTTGCCAGTGCATTTCCTTTAAGGCTGCCAGCGAATCAGAAGAAAGTTGAATATCAGCTGCTTCATCATATTGTTTAAGTTGGATTCCTGCATAAAGCAAAAGGTTTTGTATTCCCAAAATACGGGAAGGGTCATTTTTAACCTTCCAATACGCCAGTGCTTTGGATGAAAAGTAAACAGCTGAATCAGGTTTCTGTTCCAGTGCATATACAAAGGCAAGATCATACTGTGATACAGCAACACCCCAATCTTTACGACCTAAACTATAAAAGAGAATAGCAGTGTCTATTTCGGCTTTAGCTTCGGCAAACCGTTGTAATTGACCAAGCAGGAAGCCTTTGAACTTTCGGTTATTGGCTTCATTGATACTATCCTTTATTGCCTTCCAGCAGTCAATGGCCTTATTGGTATAGTCGAGCGCTTTAATATAGTCATGCTCTCTTTCCGCCATTTGCTGGCCTGCATTCTGAACACCGTAAATGAACTTTTTACAGGCTGCCGAATCAGCCGAGCCCAGGTTACCGGCTTTTATTTTAGCCAGGTAGCTTTTGTATTCTTTATCAATTATTGCATCACGGTCAGACTGGCTCCGGGCAACAAGGCTGGTGGTACATAAAAGAAAGAATATATACCGCTTCATGTAGATCATTTACTAACGTTAATGATGAATCGAAAATAATGGGCCAGTTACTATGGGAAAGAAAAGTATCTTTTCAGATCAATTATCATCTGCCGTAGGACCATACAACCCGGGAACTTTATTGCCTGTGGCACGCAGGTATACCACCATTTCGCCGCGATGGTGATACAAATGATTCATCAGGAATCCCCTGATCACTTGTATCCTTGGCATTGCCGGAAAAATTTCTTTCCCGCCCATTTCCATTTTCCAGATATCCATCATCGATTCGTCAGTGGCCGATTCCAGGGCAGCTTGAGCCTTTTTTACATTTTCTTCAAACTTGGCAACAATATTCGCTGCCTTGCTGATATCACCTTTATCATATTGATAGGTACTCATATCGAAAACCAGTTCCTTTATCGTAGATGGGTACCAGTTATACGTTTCAGCGATATGGGACGCCAGTTGGCCTGTTGTCCAGTTCTTTTCTGAAGGTTTCCAAGTCAGCGCACTATCGGGAATTGCATTTAAAAGTTTGCGGGTATTCTCAACTTCATGTTTGAATTCACCCAATAAAGATTGTACGATCATGATGAAATATGTTTATGATTTGAAGAAATTTATGATATAACATTAATAAATCTACTGAATAAAATGAAACTAATATAAGCTCATAGAAAGTTAATATCAAAACGAAGCTTGATTGGCAATAAACCGTTAACACAGGTTAGGCTGGTAATAATTCTTTTATTTGTTTTACCAGTTCGCGGGTACTAAAAGGCTTGGTAACATAAAGCGAAGCACCTAACTCGTATCCTTTCTTTATATCGGCATCCTTGGTTTTAGCACTCATGAAAATGACCTTTGTATTTTTGAGGCTGGATGTTTTTTTTATATACCTGCAGATCTCATAACCATCTACATCGGGCATCATAATATCGAGTAACACCAGGTGGGGAGCCTGTTTATCCAATAATTCAAGTGCTTCGGTGCCATTGCGGGCAACCACCACATCATACCCGTTCTTTTTCATCAGGAACTCCAGCGACATCAGGATGTATGGATCATCATCTACTACCAGTATTGTATAAGGGCTGCTCATGAATGTTTAATTAATTGTTTGGCAACGTAAAGATAAATCGCGAGCCGTTATCTTCGGCACTTTCCACCCATATTCTGCCATCATGCATCTCTATGATCTTTTTGGAAATGGCCAGTCCAAGCCCGCTGCCTTGTGGTTTCTTAAGCGTTTGATTCCTTGCCTGGAAAAATTTATCAAAAACCAACTCATGTAATTCCGGTGGAATGCCTTTCCCGTTATCTTCCAACCACACCTGTATTTCATCATGGCTGCTGTGGACCGATATTTTTATTTTGCCGGTAACCGGTTCTACAAATTTGATCGCATTTGACAACAGGTTATTTAAAACCTGCATCAACAGGTCGGCATCGCATCGGATCATGTAAATGGTATCGGGAATCTGTAGCTGTATGACCAGTTTCTTTTCATTGGCAAGTCCGGCAACCGATTCCACACTTTCTTTGATCAGTGTATTCAACACGGCAGGAGCCAGGATGAGTTTCTGTCGGCCACTTTCATAACGTTCCAGGTTAAGCACCTGTGTTATAAGATGGCTGAGTCGTTCTGTTTCCCGGATCACATTTCCCAAAAACAATTGCCGTTGCTCCTCTGGCATATCGGTATTGTCGTGCACGATCTCCGTCATCGCCCTGATAGAAGTAATCGGCGTGCGTAATTCATGTGTTACCGTATACAAAAATTCATCTTTCACCAGGTCCATTTCTTTTAATTGTTCATTGGCGCTGGTGAGTTCCTGGGTAGCTTTCTTTAGTTCCGTTGATTTCTTTTTCATCTCTTTATTCAGCTCGATCATCTGCTGCGATTCACGGAGAATTCGGATCACTTCATCAATTTTTAATTCTTCTTCCTTGGTAACACTACTCACCATGATCCTTGCAGATGCCGAACCGATTACACCAGCCAACACTTTTTCTACAAAGCCCACCAGTCGTGGATCTGCTCTGTTTGTTTCGAGTGAAATATTATTTCTTGCTGCGAAACTGTTCAATATCTTATGGGCTCTTTCTGCGCCCAGGAAATTATCCAAAAGTGATCTGAGATCGGGCAGGTTGGCCGTCCCTTTTCTTAATACATCGGCTGCAGGGGAAGCAGAATGTTTAAATATATCAACAAAGATCTCACCCTGGTAAATTTCTTCTGCATTCTTTTTACTGTTCAATGAAACAACGATAAATGCCAGTACATTGAACAACATGCTCCAGAATACCGAATGGGTGATCGAATCCATTCCTTCCATTCCAAACAGGGAATATGGTTTCAGCCACGATAATCCAAATAATCCTTCCTGGAGAATACTTTCATTAAACACATGTGCACTAACCATGGAAGGTACTACCAGGGTGAAGAACCAAATGACAAAGCCTATGCAGATGCCTGCCATGGCACCATTCTTGGAAGCACCCTTCCAATAAATACCACCCAAAGCTGCCGGCGCAAACTGGGCTACCGCCGCAAATGATACAAGGCCCAAAGACACCAAAGAAAAATTCTGGGCAATGATCTTATCATATAAATAAGCCAGGGCAATGATGATCACCATACTGAATCTTCGGATATGAAGTATCCGCCTGCTAAAGGTTCCATCAGGAGATGGTTTGAATTTTTGTGCCGATAAAAATACAGGCATGGCAATGTTATTGCTAACCATCGTACTAAGCGCAATGGTTTCCACGATGATCATACTGGTTGCAGCAGAAAATCCTCCAATAAAAACAAATAGTCCGAGCATCGACTGGTTAAAATGCAAGGGGAGTGCCAGTACAAAAGTATCTGCATCAACAGCCTGCCCTGCAAAGATCAACTTTCCACCTAACGCAATCGGTAACACGAAGATGTTGATTAGCAATAGATATAACGGAAACAACCAGGTAGCCTTATTGATGTGTCGCTCCTGGATATTCTCAACCACACTCACCTGGAATTGCCGTGGCAGGAAAAAAACAGCCAGCATTGATACCATCATCAACCCAAGCCAGGTGGCATAAGATGTTGTATTAC
>JAKQKY010000481.1 GCA_029560415.1 Bacteroidota bacterium
CTGTTGTCCAATTGATAAAAACGATCGAAGATATGTTGCAGCTGGTCTTCGGGAATGCCGATGCCTGTATCTTTTACCTTCATCACCAGGATAGAACCAGCAGCATCTTTCGGATTTTTTTCTTCGCTGATGCTGATATAGATATTGCCTTTCTCAGGAGTAAACTTCAATGCATTCGACAACAGGTTGGATACGATCTGGCGGAGTTTTTCCGGATCGTAGGTTATTACCAATACATCCATCGAAGATAAAAAGTGTAATTGCTTGTGTTGACTTTCTGCCAAAGAATTAAATGATTCTACAATATACCGGAGGAAATTGATCACATCGCCTTTCACCAGTTGCAAAGACATATTGCCTGTTTCGAGTTTCGACAGGTCAAGCATTTCATTCACGAGTTTCAACAGGCTTTCTCCGTTTCGGATGATCATGTTCATGCCATTGTGCAAATGCTCGGCGGGATTGTTCACCACCTGCTGCGCCATGCCCAGTATAACGGTTAGCGGTGTACGAAATTCGTGGGTGATGTTCGTATAAAGTTGTGTTTTAAGACTGTCTATTTCTTTGATGCGTTTCGCTTCTCTTTGTTCGAAACTTAACTGCGATTTCAATCTGGCCCTGTTTACACTGAATTTGAAATAGGCTCGTATGCCCAAAGCAAGTAGCAAGGCATAACAGATATAGGCAGGCCAGCTGCGCCACCAGGGTGGCAATACGGTGATATGCAGTACAGCGATCTTGTCGCTCCAGATCCCCTGGCTATTAGATCCCTGCACCCGGAAGCTGTATTTTCCCGGCGATAAATGAAGATAGGTAGCCGTGCGTCGTGATCCCGATTCTATCCAGTCTGCATCAGCTCCTATTAACTGATACCGGTACCTGTTTTGATTGGGAGCTGTGAAATCGAGTGATGAAAATTCGAGTGTGAGTATGTCCTGTAAATAATTAAGCTTGATGCTTTGCGTGACTTCTATATTCGTTTTCAATACGCCTGTTTTATCTCCCGGCGTAACAGGCTGATTATTCACCATGATATTGGTGATGAAAACCTGGGGCGTAAAGCCAGCCGCCAGGATCTCTTTCGGGTTAAAAATATTGAGCCCGTTCACTCCTCCAAACGCCAGGTTACCATTGCTCAACTTCGCATAGGCGCTGGTGTTAAACTCATCATCCTGTAACCCGTAAGCTTTGGTGAAATTCCTGAAAGACCAGCGGGTGCTGTCTTTTCCTTTCACAGCCATCATACAAAAGATGCCTCGGTTGGTACTGCCCCAGATATTGCCGGCATCATCGGGTAGAATTCCATAGACCACATCATCCGGTAAGCCTTCTTTACTGGTGATATGGAAAAAATCGCCGGTGATCTTGTTCAGCCTGTTGAGGCCACCACCCTTGGTGCAGATCCATAGATAGGTATCGGGCCGGGCCGGGTCGTCGAGGAAACAGGATACATGATTATAATTCAGTGAATTTCGGTTGCTGCTGTTGTTGTAATACCAGGTAACCGTTGGCGTTAGGTCGGTCAGTTCTTTATACCTTACTCTTGCAAAACCCTCTGCGGTACCTAACCAGAAGGTTCCTTGTTTATCTTCATACAGGGCATTGCAGGCAGCCTTATACAGCATGGGCTTGGATGCATTGGTATTGATACTGAAACTATCTATTTGCTGTGTTATGGTATTGATCCGGTATATACGGCCCCCAAGACCAGGGAACCAGACAAACCCTTTACTGTCTTCCATCATGGGTTGCTTATCCCCCTCGCCACTAAAATAATTGATCGTTTTATATGACGTCAGGATTCCCGAAGATGGTTCGAAATAGGAATACCCAGAGTCGTCACTTTTAATCCAGATGCCACCTTTTTTTGAGTGAAGGATATTATCTACCTGGTGTATGGTCTGTATGGGTTTATACATGTTATCATCGGCGGAATCCCCCACCAACCTGCGCCAGCCGTAACCATAATCTCCCAGGTAAATCTCTTTTTCATTGATCGGAACAATATTGCGAACGCTGTAGCCGGGAAGATAGGTACTGAACTTGCTGCTGGCTGTTTTATATTTACGTAAACCATACCCAACCGACCCTGTCCATAAAATACCCGATCGATCGATGATAAAAGGATAAACCAACCTCAGGTCTTCGGGGGGATGTACATTCCATTGTACCGTACCGCCCGGTTTCCAAAAACTGATATCATAAAATTGCCAGGGCCGGTGATGATTTTCCCATAGTTTTTCCTTTGGCTTGAACAGGAGGTTGCCCGGGGTTATTTTATTGATATCAAACAAGGGATACACTTCTTTTCCGTCCGACAAAAAAAGGTAGTTATTGATGAGGAAGCTGCCATCTTTTGTATAAAATCCATTATTAATGAGTTGGCCATTGACCAGTAGGTTGAAACTGTTTTTCAGCGGATCGAAACGATATACGGTTCCATCCATGCCACCGATCCAGGTTTGCTTATGCTTGTCCTGGCCGATACCATAAACCTGTGCATCATTAGGCAGGCTTAGCCGGGTAATTTTTGGAGCCGTTTCCTTTTCAAAAAAATCGGGCGCCAGGTCTATGATATTTAATCCGGCTCCCATGGCGGCTACCAGGATCCTGCCGTCTGCCAGTTCTTCAATATAACGGATCACATTACCCGATAAACTGCCGGGATCTGCATTTCGGTTACTGATGCGAAAGAATTTCCCGCTCTTTTTGTCGTAAATGTTTACGCCGGCATTTTCAGTT
>JAKQKY010000483.1 GCA_029560415.1 Bacteroidota bacterium
GGGCTCACTTCGTTCATTGCAGTACGGGCTTGTATGGCCTGGTCCATGTTGATTTCCATCGTAAGATAGAAATGCGGTGCGCTGAATTTACTTTCGCCAAGCCTGCGGGCAATTACTTTACGCATTTGGGTGAGCGGCACGTCGGTAAATGATTCTTCACCTGCTGCGGTAAATACCGGCGCTGCCATGGCAGGTTTTGTGTCTGATGAAGCCGGAGTTGACGTTGCAGGGGCAGCCTGGTAACTGTCTACATCTTTTTTAGTAATGCGTCCACCATCGCCGGTGCCATTTATTTTTTGAATATCGATCCCTTTATCTGCTGCCAGTTTTTTAGCCAGCGGGGAAGCTTTTAATCGTTCGTGCCCGTTAGCTGCGGGTATTGGTTCGGGTGAGGTTGTTGCTTCAGCGGCTACAGGAGCAGCAGAAGCAGTGGGAGCAACGGCCGCAGTTGCAGCACTTGTATTGGCGCCTGACTTTTCAGCTGCTACATATGCGCTAACATCTGTTCCCGGTTTACCTACGATGGCAATGATCTCATTGATTTTTGCAGCTTTTCCGGCTTCAACGCCCACATACAATAAGGTTCCTTCTTCATATCCTACTACATCCATAGTAGCTTTATCGGTTTCCACTTCGGCCAATACATCATCCGCTTTTACCTGGTCGCCGATCTTTTTATTCCATGCAACAATTTTGCCTTCGGTCATGGTATCGCTTAGTAAAGGCATCCTGATTTCTTTGGCACCGGCTGGCAATGTGATTTTTTCAGTTGCAGCTGGAGTGGCAGGAGCTGCTTTTTCTGCAGGGGTTTCGGGTTTAACCTCAGCGTTTGCCGGTTTACTGTCTTCTGTTTTTTCTGCTGCGCCATTGGCTTCACTTAAAACAGCTTTATAATCTTCCCCGTCTTTTCCCACCACGGCTAAAACACCGTCTACCTTGGCAGCCTTTCCTTTTTCAACGCCGATGTACAATAAAGTGCCCTCATTATAACTTTCCAGTTCCATGGTGGCTTTATCAGTTTCTACTTCGGCCAATACATCGCCTGGTTTGATTTTATCACCAACTTTCTTGTGCCATGCCGCTATGACTCCTTCCGCCATCGTATCACTCAGCCTCGGCATGCGTATTACTTCTGCCATATAAATGCTTTTCTTTATATTAAAAATATCGAATCCCGAAATTAAGGCAAAAACAGGAAAACAATGGAGCCGATTTACACAAACCAGGTCCTGGTCAGATTGCCTTAATCCAGTTCCAGCTTAAGGCGTTGTTTTAATTCATGTACCAGGGGATATTGTTCCGCTATTTGCTGGTATTGTTCTTTGCGGGTAAGCGTCTTTTCCACGATCTCTGTACCGGTTTCTTTTTCCTGGATGATCACCTGGTATTTGAGTTTCCGGTTTTTGAAATATTCCTGTAAGTGATGAATAAGCCCGGATCTTTCTGATTCAATGAATTTTTGGTGAATATTGCTTTCAGTGATGATGTCGATGCTGTTCTGATCTACGATCTCCAGCCTGGCCATTTTAAAATTGGTTACCGCAGAATGATTTTTTTTAGAAGACAATATTTCGATGAATGCATTCCATGACTGTTGCAAAGCTTCATCTGTAAGGGCAACTTCCTGGCTGCCTAATGCATTCTGGCTGGCAATTTGTTGCCTGATTTTACTCAATGAACCGAACTTGCCCGTCTTTACATCCGGATTTATGGTTGTGGATGCTGCAG
>JAKQKY010000485.1 GCA_029560415.1 Bacteroidota bacterium
TTTCGATCTGTGAACTTTTGTTGAAATTCAAATGCCGATAGTGTTGAAAACATAACCAATTTATTTAGCACAAAAATACTAAATACTTTAGACTTATCAAAGAACTGTGTTAGCTATGCGGCTAATCTTTATTGACCTAAAGATTTAAATGCAGCATCTGCTGTATCTTTTGCAAAACCCTGTGGTACCAGGTTTATAACGGAGCCCCAATCTGAAACTACAAATCCATCATGTTTCCATCGATTTTTTAATATTTCAGTTAGGGTATAGTAATTGGCGGAAGCTGGAATACCACTGATATCGTTAAACGCACTCATTAGTGTCGCTGCGCCTGCTTTTACTCCAGCTTCATAAGGTGGCATAAAGGTTTCCCACATGGTTTGCGCCGATACATCTGCATAACGATAATCGCGGCCACCTTCTGAAAGACTGTATCCTATATAATGTTTCAGGCAGGCTGCAATAGAGTAGGGGTCAGATAGTTTTTCCCCCTGGTAACCTTTTACAGCCGCTACCGCAAAAATTGCATTCGTGTAAGGGTCTTCTCCATAACCTTCTGCAACCCGCCCCCAGCGTGCGTCACGTGCCACATCTACCATGGGGGAGAACGTCCAGTCAACCCCGGAGAGTTTCGATTCTTTTGCAGCTACCGAGCAGGATTGTTGTACCAGTTCCGGATTCCACGAACAAGCTTGAGCCAAAGGAATAGGGAAAATGGTACGATATCCATGAATCACATCAAAACCCATCAGGATAGGAATACCAAGCCGGGATTGTTCCATTGCTTTTTTTTGAATCTCATTTCTGTAAACAGGATTGATGCTCCGGTAAATGAGTGAACCAATTTCTGGGCGGACGGCATTTTTACTTGCTTCTATATTATTGGGATTGGCATTTTTTCCATAGGTCCATTGGTTGGTCTGTTGTATTTTTTCATCCAGTGTCATTCGCTTCAACAGGTCTTCAATCCGTTGTTCAACTGGTGCCTTGGCATCTTTATATATTTCCTTTTTTGCTTGTGCAATGGTTGTAAAAAATGAAAAATGCAAAAAAGAAAGGCAAAGAAAAAATTTCATGTTACTTGTATTTTACCTGTATCCCATCATAAAACCCTTTCAACGTATGAAAAGCCATTTTCTTCTTTCCTGTCTCAGAAATCAATCCCTTTCGATTCCAGAAATCCTGGAAATAGGGATGTTGCCGGCGGGGAGATCGGAAGTCAACCAGAATCCAGGGAGTCATTCCACGCAAACCATTGATGGCAGATAGCATTTTAAACTGATTTTTATACAACAGGTCCTGGTATTCTTCGCTCCAGCGTGTTTCATCATCTGCATGAAATCCACCCAGTGCGTCGGCGCCAAATTCCGTTACTACCACCGGTTTATTGAATTTAATGTCGAACTTGTAATTGAGCATATCTTTTGTGCTGCTCCAATACCAGCCGGCATATTCATTAAAGCTCACGAGGTCAAGTTTATCACCCAAAGGATCTTCCACTACAACATTACTTCCCTTTCGATGTATTTCCAAAGCAGCTGCAACCAATCTTGTGTTATCCATGGAACGTGCAACAGTAGCAAGTTTCCCCATAAAAATATTTCTGGGTTCGCTGATAGGTGTTTCATTTCCAATGGACCATACAATTACACTCGAACGATTTTTATCACGCGTCATCAAATCACTCAATTGTTTCTCCGCATTTTTATAGGTTTCTTCGTTAAGCCATGAAATGGTCCAGTACACCGGAACTTCGGCCCAAACCAATAAACCCATTTCATCTGCAAGGCGGGTCATCTCTTCGCTATGCGGATAATGGGCCAGCCTTACATAATTGCAATTCAATTCTTTTACCCAGTTAAGCATCATACGCATATCTCCCTGCCCTCTTAATCGACCCGGTATCAAGGGGTTTTCATCGTGCATGGATATACCGCGAAGGAAGATAGATTTACCATTCAGTATAATATCCTGCCCTTTTGTTTCAATGGTACGAAAGCCGATTTTATCATTTAATTTATCGCTTGCAGATTCAATTTCAACGGTATACAGTTTTGGGTTTTCGGGGCTCCAGTATTCCATGGATTTTACAGGAATATGGATGCTTGCTTTACCATTTCCATCGGTGTTTACTGTTTGTTTGATGCCTGCTTCAGCTATGGTAATAGTCACCTGTTGATTTTTTTGATCTCCTTCCAATTGCACAAAGCCTTCAATCATTTTCAGATTACCTTTTGCCAATTGTACTTTGTAATCGGAAATATAAGTGTCCGGTAATTCGGCAAGCAACACATCACGTGTAATACCACCGTAGTTCCACCAATCTGTGTTCACGGTAGGTATTTCATCCTGAAACCGCTTGTTGTCTGCTTTTACCACTACGAAATTTTCACCTTTTGTCAGTTTGCCGGTTACATCAAACTGAAATGGTGTAAATCCTCCTTTGTGCGAACCTAATTTTTTACCATTCAGGTACACATGGGCTTCATAATTAACCGCGCCGAAATAAAGAATATATTTTTTTTGGGATAGGGGGTCTGCATTAAATTTTTGGCGAAACCACACCGTACCTTCATAAAGTTCTAATTTTTCCACCTGCGAATTCCAGTCGCCTGGAATTTTCACACTGGGCGAAAGATCAAATTCGTATTCTACCCAATCACCTTTATCCTTTGGTTTTTTATCATCATAGAAACCGCCTTTGCCTGATTCTGACTGATCGAAAGGCATATGCCGGTAATCGTAATAACCCATTTCATACGGGTCTATAATGTAATTCCAGCGTCCGTTTAAACTTTGGTGATTACGACCATAAATATTTTGAATTAACACCGGCTGGCTGAACGAATTTATATCTGCGAACAGAAAAAGCAACCCATGCAGAAAGAATAATTTCGGGTATTTCTTTAAAGACAGATTCATATGTAGCAATATAATAATGGCAATTGTAAATATCCGTAAAAAATTGTTTGGCAGGATACAGACTAATTGCTTAGCCTGCATCCATTTGCCAACAACTGCTCTACTTATGAAAAATTATAAAGAACGATTAATATCCGGGATTCTGCGGGAAATTGGGCGCCATTAAGTCAATCTGATCCAGTGGAATGGGCCACCGCACCATATGTGCCTGCATAGGAAATGGAGCTTCATTCGTTTTGGCACTTCCAAAAGTGTGGTACTTATTTACCTGGTCAATCAGCACACCCATTCTTTTTAGCAGAAACCACCGCCCTCCTTCAAAGTTTAGTTCACGAGCCGATTCGTCTAGAATGGTTTGTTGATCAATCGTCGTAAAATCAGGTACACCTGCTCTTTTACGAACCATATTTATGTAAAGTAAAGCTTTGGGATCTGCCGGGTTATTGGTCAGTCTCCAGTTAGCTTCAGCAGCCATCAGCAACGTTTCGGCATAACGTACGGCAATAATATCTTTAAAACTTCCGGCACGGCCATTTGGTTTGCTGAAATCCTGGTATTTTCTTACACTCCAATGGTATTGACGGTAATTATCAGGATAAGATGATTTGGGCAATTTTAAACCATAATAGGGTGAACCCGGCTTATTGCCAATAACCGTATCGGGGTAAAAGTAGGCTGAAAAGCGTTTGTCATCGCAAAGGCCTGTTGCCTCATTCCATCCCATTAGCCTTTTCAG
>JAKQKY010000273.1 GCA_029560415.1 Bacteroidota bacterium
GATCAGTAGCTTAAGCTCGGGTGTCACAAATGTGACCAAGGATGTTCTCGGCTTAAGCGTGGCCCTCTTCACTTACGAATGGATGGTTAATCACATGGCCATCACACACATCAGCAATTCGTGGCTTACCTATGTGATCGCTTTTATTGTTCTCGATTTTGCAGGATATGTAGTACATGCAATCGACCACAAGGTCAATTTTTTCTGGAACAGTCATATCATCCACCATAGCAGCGAAGAATTTAACCTGGCCTGCGCCTTACGGCAAAGCGTATCCGTTTTTATCCGATTGTTTGTGATACTGCTCCTGCCGGCGGCTATACTCGGGGTACCTGCCCAGGTCATTGCCGTGGTAGCGCCTTTGCATCTTTTTGCGCAATTCTGGTACCATACACAGCACATCGGCAAAATGGGATTCCTTGAAAAGATCATCGTTACGCCATCACATCACCGCGTGCATCATGCCATTAATAAAGAATACATTGATAAAAATTACGGGCAGATCTTTATTATCTGGGATAAATTATTCGGCACATTCCAGGAAGAATTGAAAGAGGTACCGGCGGTGTATGGCATTACAAGACCCGTTCGTACCTGGAACCCGATCAGGATCAACTTTCAGCACATGGCCTTATTGTTTAAAGATGCCTGGCATGCCCGCAGTTGGAAAGATAAACTGAAAGTCTGGTACAAACCTACAGGCTGGCGCCCTGCCGATGTTGCTGAAAAATATCCTGTCTATAAGATCGATGATGTGTATCATTTTGAAAAATATGATACAGCCTATGGTGTTCCTTTCCTGGCCTGGACATGGGTACAGTTGATCATGCTCCTGCTCTTCGTAAGTTACCTGTTTGGAAACATTGCAAGCATCGGTAGTCCATTGATCTTTTTATATGGCGGATTTATTTTTTTATTCGTGTATGCATTCACCGAACTGATGGATCAACATAAATACGCCATCGTTTGGGAATTATTAAAAAATATAACCGGCATTGGCATCATCCTGTACCTGGGGGATTGGTTTAAGGCAACTGAATTACATCCTTCTATTAAATACTTGCTGATAGGTTATTTCATCATATCCATGCTGGTGGTCACTTGGTTCTCAACCCGCCACCAGGCCGTTCAAAAAAACAATATGTCCATGGCTGGTTGATCAGGATTTTCCCGGTTCATTGTTGACCGTTCTCCAGATTTTTAATGGATTGCTTTCTTTCAATTCATCCGGCAATAATTCATCCGGCCAGTTCTGAAAGGCGATTGGCCTGGCAAAACGCCGGATGCCATCTGCACCTACCGAGGTAAACCGGCTGTCGGTTGAAGCAGGAAACGGGCCGCCATGTTGCATACTCAAACAAACTTCTACGCC
>JAKQKY010000490.1 GCA_029560415.1 Bacteroidota bacterium
ATCTGAAAACAGTTGGCAGGGTAGGTGGTAAAGCCATGTTATGGTTTATTACTGCTTCATTGGTTAGTTTGTCGCTCGGACTGATCCTTGTATCTATCACCAAACCCGGCGTTGGCGTAAACCTGGCCAATGCCGACCTGGAAGCCGCCAAAGACCTAATGGGTAAAACAAGCGAATTCTCCCTGGAAAAATTTGTGGAGCATGTGGTACCCCGCAGCGTGATAGAAGCAATGGCCAATAATGAGATTCTTCAACTGGTGATCTTTTCCATATTCTTTGGAGTAGCATTGACGCATATTGGCAAAAAAGGAGAGTCTATCATCAATGCACTCGACTCACTTACTCACGTGGTGCTAAAGATGGTGGGCTATGTGATGAACCTGGCGCCCTATGGCGTATTTGGTGCAATGACCGGGGTGATCGCCATCAAAGGCCTGGGTATCCTGGGTACTTATGCATATTATATAGGATGTTTTTATCTTGGATTACTGGTACTCTGGGCGGTATTGCTGTTCGTCGGCTATCTCATTCTTAAAAAGCGTTTATCCGTTCTGTTAAGGCGGATCGCCAGTCCCATGGCCATAGCATTTAATACTTCCAGCAGTGAGGCAGTATTTCCAAAGCTGGTAGAGGAGATGGAGCGTTTTGGCTGCAACAACAAGATCGTATCTTTCACTTTGCCTTTGGGTTATTCTTTCAACCTCGATGGTAGTATGATGTACATGACCTTTGCCAGCATGTTCATCGCCCAGGCATATAATATTACTGCTGTAACCGATAATATCGGCACACAGATCGCTATGTTATTGGTTTTCATGCTCACCAGTAAAGGCATTGCCGGAGTACCCCGGGCTTCATTGGTTGTAGTACTGGCTACCGGTGGTATGTTTGGCATTCCTCCCGAGGGTATTGGACTGGTTCTTGCGATCGACACATTCTGTGACATGGGCCGGAGCATGACAAATGTTTTGGGAAATGCACTTGCCACAGCAGCAGTAAGTAAATGGGAAGGAGCTCTTGAACATGCTACTCCGCATCATTAACTACTTCAAAAACTATTGTAATAATGAAGGTCACCGGCATTGGTTATGTTAGAATTTATATTATGAAGAAACTTATTTTATTGTCTTGCTTTTTAATTTTTCTGGTAAGGTCATTTGCACAGGATTCTACAACCATTGTACTGGTGAACCAATATAAACAGGAAATAAAATCAACCATTACTATTAACGGTGTTGAGTATACGAATATTCATAAAGGTAAAGTCACCATAAAAACGCCAGGCTCAGATTCATTGCAGATATCCAGGAAAGACTATGTATCTAAAACAATCGCTACAAAAGATATTGTTCCCGGGAAGGAAATCATTTTGGATAAACAGTTTACCTGGACCGACCTGTTAACGCCAATGTTTTATATTTTGAATGGTGGTATTTGGTTGCTGTTGATCATCATATTTGCAGAAACAGGATTATTCGTAGGTTTCTTTTTCCCTGGCGATTCATTGTTATTTGTTGCCGGGATATTAAGTACATCGCTGGTTGATTCAGTTTCTTTAAATACGGGCAGTGATTTTTTTAATTTGCTCATCATTACAGCGGGCTGTTCAATAGCAGGCATCCTGGGAAATACGGTCGGCTATATTACAGGCAGGAAAGTTGGCCCCACGATGTTCAATTGGAAGGACCGCTTTCTCTTCAAGAAAAAATATTTATACCAGGCAAAAGATTTTTATGATAAGCATGGAGGTGGTGCCATCGTATTTGCCCGTTTTCTTCCATTGGTAAGAACATTTGCTCCTATTGTAGCGGGGATCGTAAACATGGATAAAAAGAAGTTTAGTTTTTATAATATCATTGGATGTATTGCCTGGGTAACTTCGATGCTTTTTATCGGGCATTACCTGAACGCATTTACAAAACAACAGTTTGGTATCGACCTGGAAAAGCACCTGGAGGTTATTGTTATTGGTATTGTATTGGTAACAACAGCACCGGTTCTTTTTAAGTTATTCTTCGGAAAAAGGAAACATGATACTGCTATATAAATTTCCTTCATGCAGAAACCGTCTAATTCTATTTTCAGCATCGCTGTATTGGTAGCAGCCCTCGGATATTTCGTAGACATTTACGACCTTCTTTTATTCAGCATCATTCGTGTACCCAGTTTGCAATCGATGGGTCTTTCCAAAGAACAGATTACTACCGACGGGGAAGGTATCATCATGTGGCAGATGGCCGGGCTTTTACTGGGCGGCATTATCTGGGGAATCATGGGCGATAAAAAAGGCAGGCTGAGTGTTTTGTTCGGATCAATATTATTGTATTCAGTTGCCAATATTGCCAATGGATTTGTACAAACAGTAGATCAATATAAACTCATACGGTTTATTGCAGGGCTCGGCCTTGCTGGTGAACTCGGTGCAGGCATCACGCTTGTTTCCGAACTGATCGCCAAAGAAAAAAGAGGTATAGCAACTTCACTTGTAGCAGGCATTGGACTCACAGGTGCGGTTGTTGCTTTCATCATCAAAGAAAATTTTGAATGGCGTACCTGTTACTTTATTGGAGGTGGACTGGGCTTCATGCTGCTTTTATTGCGTATATCCGTTTTTGAATCGGGCATGTACCATGAAGTGAAACAGATGGATGTACAACGCGGTAATTTTTTTATGTTATTCACGAAGGCCAGCCGTTTGAAAAAATATTTCCTGAATATCCTCATTGGTTTGCCAACCTGGTTTGTGATAGGCGTACTCGTAACCTTCTCCGGTGAGTTTGGTGAAAAGATGGGAATCACTGAAAAGATCGATCCGGGTAAAGCCATCATGTATGCATATGCGGCGATTTCCATTGGAGACATTCTCATTGGTTTTCTCAGTCAATGGTTGAAGAGCCGTAAAAAAGCCCTGTATATATTTTATGCTATCACGGCATTTTTCATGGTTTTGTTCTTTACTATTCAATGGAATGGTTCTGCAGCAAGGATGTATTGGATTTGTGCGGGGCTTGGCTTTGGAACCGGTTTCTGGGCCATCTTTGTCACCATGGCTGCAGAACAGTTTGGCACAAACCTGCGGGCTACGGCTGCTACCACTATACCAAATATGGTAAGGGGAATGTTAACGGTATTTATTTTGCCCCTGTTCAAATGGTTGCGCAGCATCACAGATTATTATACCGGAGGCTGGATGGCGGCAGCGATCATAATGATCATTACTGTTGTAGCGGCAATATTCATAGAAGAAACATTCGGTAAAGATCTCAATTACACAGAAACTTAAATAGGTGCCTAAGATACTGGTCATACGTTTTTCATCTATAGGCGACATCGTACTCGCGAGCCCGGTTATGCGCTGTTTGAAAAAACAGTTAGCCGATGCAGAAGTGCATTTTGTTACCAAGTCATCTTTCAGGATGGTTACAGAACACAGTCCGTATATAGATAAGTTTTTTTATTTCGACGAAGATCTTTCTGTCCTTATACAAGATCTGAAAAAAGAGAACTATGATTATGTGATCGACCTGCACGACAATATCCGCAGTAACCGCATTCGAAGAGCCCTGAAGAAGAAATCCTATACCATCAATAAACTTTCTGTTGAAAAATTCCTGCTTACCAATTTCAACATCAACCTGATGCCTGGCAGGCATATTACCAAACGTAGCCTGGATACGGTGGCTGAACTTGGTGTTGTTGATGATGGACTTGGGCTTGATTATTTCATCCCTCCAGGTCAGCGTGTCAATGAAACAGATATACCAACTTCACACCAGGCAGGCTTCCTTGCGGTGGTGATTGGCGCCAATCATTTTACAAAAAAGTTGCCCGTACACAAATTACAGGAGCTTTGTTACAAGATAGAACACCCTATCATATTACTCGGTGGAAAGGAAGATCAGTCTGCGGGTGTACAGATCGCATCTGTTGACCCGGTGAAGATCTACAATGCATGTGGTAAATTTAGTTTACATGAATCGGCCGACCTGGTAAGGCGTTCAAAACTGGTGGTATCGCATGATACCGGGATGCAATACATTGCCTGTGCTTTTCATAAACCCGTTCTCGCGGTTTGGGGAGGAACTTCTCCCAGGCTTGATGTGGAACCTTATTACGGCAGCGCCTATACGCAAACGGGTGTGCCGATTTATGAGAATATCCTGCTAAATCTTCGCTGTCAGCCCTGCAGCCGTTTTGGTTCAAAAACCTGTCCGCTCGAACATTTCAATTGTATGGAAAAACAGGACATTGATGCCCTGGTTTCCAAAGTACACGAACGGCTAAGAAAATAATTTCTCAATTTATTTACCACAAATGCGCCAGTTTGTAATTGAAGCTGATGCTGCATAGCAGGTGTCCATCTGGCCCTCCATGATTACTTTTTTCAAAAACCACTTTATTGTTATCAACTGAGGCTTCAATGTCTTTGCCAAAATGCAACATGTACTGGCTGCTGACGGAGCAATCGAGCATTGGCGTGATGTTTATGTGTATGCCGGCGCCAGCCTGGGTGGCCATTGACCAACGGGAAGCATTATTCGCTTTATTTTGCTGTTCACTCACCCGGGTATAATCGAAGCAATGACCCGCCAGGAAATAAGGCTGAAAAAGGCGCATGAACTGTACCTGTTTCCCGGGGTAATACATAATTGACCAACCAATATGGTAATCATTGCGGTTGCTGATATCCTTGTTTTTAGAACTGATGTAATCGAAGAACCATTCTGTATTAATTCGTTTACTGAATTGCAGCCTGGCTTGCCCGCCAATACTCGTTCCAATGCCACCATCATCACTGAAGAAGCTAAAGCTGTTACGGGTACCCAGGCTTAAAGTGCCTGCAGGTCCTGGGATTTTTTCAGAAGATTTCTGTGCCATTGCTACCAAAGAAAGCAATAGCATACCGGCAACGCATACCTGTTTTTTCATGTTGATTGTTTTGGTGATAAATGAGAAGGGTTGAATGGCTAACGAAGGAGCAATGGCCTTATTTCAAATGAAATGTTAAAGGAGTTTATATGGAAATGAAAATAATTTTCAGCGGGGAAAATTCCTCAGATTTTCTGTTGTTTTTCACTTGCAGCTTATCATTAAATATTGCAGTTTTATCGGGTCAATGATAAACGGGCATGAGGATAATCATCCGGACCAGTGCTGCCTGATGCTAGATAAGGGAAGCGGGTGCCTGCACTGTTTGTGATTGCCGACGGAGATATAAATGGGAATACAATTTTTCCATTTGCCTGATAACAGCGTCTGATCTGTGTGGCAGGATAATTTTTAAATCTGTACAAAAATGAAGAAGTTTATTATGTTGGGATTGATTACCGTACTGGTTTCAAATTGTGTGATCGGGCAACAAGCCAAAACAAAGCCATTTACTGTCACGTTGGGTGGTATAACCATCTCGGGCACATATTATGAAGGCAATTTGCGTTTAAGTACCGTAAATGGCACAAGTATATTGTGGGGTATGATTACCTGGGGAGGTAGTTCGGTCCGAGATTGTTTTCCAAGTACAAATATTTGTATGGTGGAAGTGGTAACTTCTGTTACAATTGGCACTAAAGGCGCCATCGTATCCGATGTCAATGGTGTGAAATCATTTGTTAAAAGAGACATTCCCTC
>JAKQKY010000503.1 GCA_029560415.1 Bacteroidota bacterium
CTTTTTGAACCCACACTCCCAGTACTGCGAATCCCGATATTTAATCGGGACGTGTCTACCAGTTCCACCACCCGAGTGACACAATTTTTATAAAATATATTTAAGAACTTTTTGAACCCACACTCCCAGTACTGCGAATCCCGATATTTAATCGGGACGTGTCTACCAGTTCCACCACCCGAGTGACACAATTTTTATAAAATATATTTAAGAACTTTTGAACCCACACTTCCATTACTGCGAATCCCGATATTTAATCGGGACGTGTCTACCGTCTCCACCACCCGAGTGACACAATTTTCGAAAAAAAATCCCGACTTGGTCGGGATCTGTATTAATGAGCGGAAGACCGGGCTCGAACCGGCCACCCCGACCTTGGCAAGGTCGTGCTCTACCAAATGAGCTACTTCCGCTTGAATGTGTAAGAACTATCCTTTTTTTTCGGACTGCAAAAATAAGGGATGTTGTTTAAAAAAAACAAATATTTATTTGTATTTCGGATTGTACAAGGTGTTTTCCGGAACATTTACTTCAGGCTTACCCTTATACCTATGGGCATACAGGCTATAACATCCACCTAATACAAATGCCACAATGATGAAAACCTGGCAAAACCATAAAAAACGCGAAGATGATACCCAATTGTGCGCAAAGTCCTTGCCTGAATTATCGATGATTTCCTGGTGCATACTTATGAATTTATTCGGGGCAAAAATACGGCCTTCCTATTAAAAAAAATTATTTGCCTTCAATAATTTCTGAAAAGGTTCTTTTCTTCCTGAAAAAATAATCCCAAACAATGCTGCCCTTATACCACCCGGTTAAGGGAGCTTTTCTTTTCAATTGCGGAGATGATGATTTTCGTTTGCTGAAAATCCACATAACAAAGTCTACATGCGACCGGCACACGGCCCAGAAAAACCCGGTATCTCCGCCAAATAGTCCTTTCCATGCTGCCAAAGAATCGAGCCACAATCGTATGGGAATTTTCCAGAAAGCCACAGAACCCGGTAAATTTTTAAACATCATCACCAGGTTATTCCTGAAATTGAGATAGGTTTTCCTGCTGTTTCCTTTAGGCAAAGTACCTCCGCCTACATGAAATACTACAGAAGCTGGCTGCACATAGATGCTATACCCCGCCAATTGGGCCCGCCAGCAAAGGTCTATCTCCTCCTGGTGTGCAAAAAAATATTCATCCATTCCGCCAAGTTGCCCGTACACATCTGACCGGATAAACAATGCAGCACCACTTGCCCAGAAACAGGGCAAGGCAATATCGTATTGCCCGTTGTCTGTTTCACAAGTATCAAAGATCCTGCCTCTCATGAACGGGTACCCGAAGTTGTCGATCCATCCCCCACTGGCCCCGGCATATTCAAACAGGTGCTTATTCTCATAAGCCAGTATCTTCGGTTGGCATGCTGCAATATCACGATTGCTTTCCATCAATTGAATCACTGGTTCTATCCATCCTTTCGTTACTTCCACATCACTATTCAATAATACAAAGTAATCCGCCTCCACTTTTTTAAGCGCTTCATTATAACCTTTGGCAAAGCCGTGATTAAACCCGTTCTGGATGATTTCTACATCCGGGTACCTGTTTTTCAAAAATTCAATAGAATCATCTGACGACGCATTATCCGCGACGACAACCTGCATATTTCCATAACCCGATCCGGTAACAGAAGGGAGGAATTTTTCAAGAAAATGCCGACCATTCCAATTAAGAATGACAACTGCAACAGATGGTAGTTGAGTTCCAGGGGCAGCCAAATCCTTTATATATGCATCCTTACTAATCATTCTGTACCTGTATGCTGTTCATTAATTAACAGCGCTTATACAAACATAAACCATTTTACATTTTACATTCTAAATATTAGCTTTTACATTTACGCATGTTTCCTCAATTATTCAACTGGCGCAGCAGCCTGGCCCTGGTAGCCATTGCAATCGTAACAGGTACTATTTTCTATTCGAATTTCCTGGCCAAAAGAATTGCTGCCGATGAAAAACAAAAGATCGAACAATGGCTTCAGGCGGTTACCGATATTAATGACAGCAACATCAGCTCTACCAACCTGGCCAGTAAAATACTTACCGAAAACAGCCAGGACATTCCCATGATCACGGTAAATGAGAAAGACAGCATACTTGATCATTATAATCTCGATACTTTCAAAATAAAATCTGACAAGCATTACCTGGCAAACAAGCTCGAAGAATTTAAAAAAACTTATCCCCCGATCGTTTGGAAAAATCCATTCAATGCAACACAAAATAATAAAGTGTATTACGGTGAATCTACCCTTTTAAAACAGATCCGCTATTTTCCCATCATTCAATTACTTGTAGTAGCGTTATTCATCATCGTTACCCTGGTCGCCATCAGTACCCGCAATAAAAGCACTCAAAACCAGGTATGGGCAGGTATGGCCAAAGAAACGGCTCACCAGCTGGGAACGCCGCTGTCTTCCTTACAAGGCTGGGTGGAAATGCTGAAAGATTCGGAAGGAAATGAAAAAATTGCAGCCGAAATGGGGAAAGATGTGGAAAGGCTGAAACTGGTAAGTGATCGCTTTGGCAAGATTGGCAGCACACCGCAGCTGGAAGAAGCCAATATTGTTACACAGGTTGAAAGCATGGTGGCTTATATCAAAAGAAGATCACCCGAAAAAGTAAGCTTTGAAGTGAATGACCGGGGCGATCATGAGATCACAGCCATGATTAATGCACCGCTATTTGACTGGGTCATCGAAAATCTTTTAAAGAATGCACTGGATGCAATGGATGGTCATGGTAGTATAAAGGTATTACTCAAAAATGAACCGACACAGGTTGTTATAGATGTAACCGACACCGGCAAAGGCATCAGCAAGAAAAACATAGCATCTGTTTTTAAACCCGGATTTACCACCAAAAAACGTGGATGGGGATTGGGACTTTCTCTAAGTAAACGCATCATAGAGCAATATCATAAAGGAGAATTATTCGTAAAAAGCAGTGAATTAGGCAAGGGCACTACTTTCAGGATCGTACTCAGAAAGTAAAAGATTCAACCAGAAGCATTTAAAACTTTGGCTGAAAATGAAATTCATTTTCAACTTAACAACTTATCTATTAAATTTGCACTCTCTCAAAAATGCGGCGATGGCGAAATTGGTAGACGCACTACTTTGAGGTGGTAGCGCCCGAAAGGGTGTGGGAGTTCGAATCTCCTTTGCCGCACACTTGTAAAACCGGAAGTTATTTCCGGTTTTTTTATTGTCCAAACTTTCCTTCTCTTGATTCTTTATAATGATCTGCAAAAAACCGTTTGATGATTCAGAACAGCCATATACCAATTTGATATAATATGGTTTGTCGCATTCATTTTCCTTTGTGTCATCATCCTAAAAACAATAAAATGCGATTTAGTTCTGAAACATTACATCCTTTACAGGAAAAAAAACTTACTGTAAAGAAAGAGATCAGCAAAGGATTCAAAGGCTTTGTTCAATTATTAATGGGGCAACGATCTTATAACAACCAGGAGACCCTTCTGCACCGTTCCGCAAACAGGAACGACTTTCTCCAAAAATACCAGCAGTTACTGTTGTGCGGCAAAATGACTCATGTAAAAGTGGAGAAGTTGATTCGCATGCATAAGGAGAAGTCTGATAAGAATACCATTCTCCGTATAAGTTTCCGTCTGCCGGCCGACAAAGAAGACAAGCTTGTTACGGCTTCCGCTATGACCACCCCGGAAAGGATGCCGGTAAAAAATTCGGTTATTCAAATCTTTTATAACCCTTTCGATCTTTCCGTGATCGTATTACTCTAACACAATACAAACATTCCGCTTAAAACAATACACAGATGCAAACTTTACTTTTTTCAAGAAAACTAACGGCAACGGACCACCTAAACATTGCCAAAAAATTATTCGTATTTATTAACATTATGGCCCTCGTACTTTTCGCTTTCTTAAGACTGTTGTTTTACAACTACCCAATTTCAACAGGTGAAACATTACTGATGTTTGGCAAAACACTGCTCATTGGATCATCCATCGCACTGGGCCTTTACCTCCTGTTACTTCTCATAGAATTAGCCGACCTGCTATGGCAAAGGCGACATCTTCAACCAGGTGTTATCATTCGTTATGCAGGCATTTCGGTTCTGATGGGCGTGATCTTTTACTTCAGCGCCTGTAAAGCGCCTATAGTTACAGGCATTAACAAAGACCTGAATACCGGGATGACAACAGAATATCATCAAATGAAACCCTCCCGTTCGTTATTGGTGATGAACGGAGAAGAAATAAAACATACCGATATCCCATTAGGGGAAAATTTTGTGCTTGTGAATGACGGCATCAGTGGCATGACCACCAAAAACGGGAAAATAAGTGCAGGTTGCTCGTTGATCATCAAAGATGAAAAAGGCAACCAGGTTTTACATGAAAAAGACCTTTTTGAAGGCCGCGATGTATTTAAAGAAGAAGAAGCCAAATTGCTGAAATGCACGGTATCTACCGGCAAACCGATGAATTGGGACGAAAATTACGAGGTATTGGTAAAATTCTGGGATAAATACGGAAATGGAAGCATCGAAAACAAACTGAAGATCCGGATGATCGACATACCATAAAAAGCTTTTTAACGTTATAAAAATTGCAGACACCTTAAAAACCGGCTAACCGGCATCCTTTTTGAATACTATCCATAGAAGCATTCCTGGCCATTTTGAGCTGTTAACCTTATTCATGTTAAAAAAGATTTTTATGGAACATTCACTATCAACTTTCAATAAAAAAACATTCATCCCACAATACATTGTGTGGATCATTGCAGGCATATTTTGTTTTCTTATCAGTGCAACGGGGTTGTTATTGGTTTCTACACAAAAAAATATAGATCCTTTAACCATCTTAACCTGTATGGGAGCACAGGTATTGGTTTTATTTGTTGCATTTATCATTCATGAATGGAGAACCCATCATCCCTCATAAAATATTTAACTTGTCAGCAGGCCAAAAGTAAACAGGCTATAGAATCTATACTGCTATATGTTTATCTTTCTTTTACCTTCTGTTATTTTTATAATAATGCCCTTTACCTGAAATAAAACATTTCATTTAAAGGGCATCTTTCATAGACAGGCATAGCAACGGCCATTCTAGCTTCTAAACGGATTACCATCCGCATCTTCGTTCATTTATATACGACATAACTATTCAAAGGGTTTAGCATTTCAGCACCCTTTTCTCAACGACAATAATCACCTTGTTCGAAAACAGGTTTTTATTGATTAATTTGTAAAAAAATAATCTACGCTACATGGCAAATGATATTAAATGTCCCAATTGCGGGCATGTTTTTGATGTGGAAAATGTAATTGCCGCAGACATTGAGCAAAAGCTGCAGGAACAATACAAGGAGAAACTGCAACAATCACTGGGCAAACTGGAAGATGAAAAGAAAAAGCTTGAAGCAGACCAGGTGATGTTTGAAGAAAAGAAGAAAAAAGAAAACGAAATATTTGCCCAGAAACTTCAGCAGGAAAAAATAAAAATGGAGGCCGATATCCAGGATCAGCTCCGTAAAAGCATTGCCGGTGATTATGAGAACCAACTGCGCATACTGCAGGACCGTTCTGCCGAATCGGAAGAAAAACTCAAAGAATCCCGAAAAAAAGAACTTGACTTTTTAAAGAAAGAACAGGATTTAAAAAATAAAGAAGCTGAACTGGAGCTGGAATTACAAAAGAAACTACAACAGGAAAGAACCCTCATCACTGAACAGGTTAGGAAACAGGAACTTGATAAAAATTCTGTAAAGGACAATGAACATAACCTGCGCATTCGTGAATTGGAAAAGCAGTTGGAGGATCAAAAGAAACTTGCAGATGAAATGAAAAGAAAAGCCGAACAAGGTTCTATGCAGTTGCAGGGAGAAGTGCAGGAACTGGCTTTGGAAGAATTATTGCGGGCGACCTTCCCTTTCGATCTCATCAGTGAAGTAGGAAAAGGCGTTCGTGGTGCCGATTGCATTCAAACCATCCGGAATAATATTGGCATAGAATGTGGCAAAATAATATACGAAAGCAAACGAACCGAACACTTTACCGCCGACTGGATAGAAAAATTAAAAACCGACATGCTGAAACAAGGTGCAGAGATCGCAGTGATCGTAACGAAGACCATGCCCCGTGACATGCCACAATTCGGAGAAAAGAACGGTGTATACATCTGCAGCTTTTCCGAAGTAAAAAGCCTGGCAACCGTTTTACGCAATGCCATGCTAAAGATCAGTGAATCGAGAAAGAGCCAGGAGAACAAAGGCGATAAAATGGTTGCTTTATATGATTACCTCACCGGCCAGGAATTTGTAGGCAACTGGAATGCCATACGCAATGGATTTGGTCAACTCCGTAACCTGCTCCAAAAAGAAAGGGAAGACTTTGAAAAGAATTTTAAAAAGAAAGAAAAACAAATCGAATTGATCATTCAGAATTCATTGCACATATCAGGCTCCATAGAAGGCATCGCCGGGCAGGATTCGATCAACATGCACCTGCTGGATGGTTCTGAAGAAAACCTCCTGGAAAACTAAGTCTGGCTTAAAAAATACCATTTACCAATAAATAACAATCATGTGCAGTATCAAAACCTGCATTATTGTAATAATTTATTACTTTCATACTTGCTTTGCCATTACTTTTTTATTAACCAAACCATGTTTATGATGAGAAAACTACTATTAAGCTTATGCCTTATTTTAGGCGCATTTGTACTCAAGGCCCAACAAACCTATACTATAAAAGTTACAGATGCCAAAACTGGCAATCCTGTCAGCAACGCTTCTGTGACAGTACGATCCACCAAAAAAGGAGTCAGCTCTGGCAACGACGGCAACTACAGCATCCAGGCCAGGGCCAATGATGTACTGGAAATCACCAGCGTTGGATATAAAAAATCACTGGTTACCCTTTCAACACAGCTAATGGTAACCGTTAGCCTGGAAGCAACATCGGTTGAATTGGAAGATGTAGTCGTTTTGGGTACCAGGGGTGTCGCAAGGGCGAAAACAGAAACGGCCGTTCCGGTTGATGTCATCAGGATCAACCAGGTCGGACTACCAACCGCAAAATCGGACCTCACATCTGTGTTGAATATGGCAGCACCTTCCTTCAATTACAATAAACAGAGCGGTGCCGATGGTGCCGATCATATTGACCTGGGAACCTTACGAGGACTGGGTCCTGATCAAACGCTCGTTCTGATCAATGGAAAAAGAAGACATCAAACTGCCTTTGTAGCCTTGTTTGGTACAAGAGGACGTGGTGCTTCGGGTTCTGACCTGAATGCCTTTCCACAATCTATCGTAGACAGGATCGAAATCCTTCGGGATGGTGCATCTGCGCAATATGGTTCCGATGCCATGGCAGGCGTGATCAACGTTGTGTTGAAAAAAGACGTAAATCATTTAACCGTTACCGGTGGATGGAGTGGATACTACGACACTAAATTCAACGCATACCAGCACAGGCGTTCGAATCAATACTATTCAAGTCACCCGGTTGATGGCGGTACAGTTAGCTTATCGCTAAACGATGGATTCAACCTTGGAAAAAACGGCGGGTTCATTAACCTTTCGGTTGACCTGCTGAACCAGGAAAAAACTTTCCGCCAGGCAGATACCATAAACTGGCAAAATGATAAAGATGCGCTGCCCTATATCAATGGAGGCCGCAGGGCTTTTGGTGACGGATCTGTAAAAACCGGCGGCGCCATGTACAATATGGAAATCCCCACCAGCGCCAGCAAGAAGACAACTTTTTATTCTTTTGGCGGATACAATTACAAAGCATCTGACGCTTACGCATACACGAGAAATTACAGTTCAAGACCAAACCGTTTCCCGGTAACGGCAGATGGCACCCTGGTTTTTGACACTTCTATCATGCGCATTGCCGATGATGGAGAGATCTATTACAACCCACGCATCCTTACGCACATCGAGGACATCTCTTTTGCAGCAGGTGTAAAAAGTAAAATCTGCAAAGACTGGAACTGGGACCTGAGCAATACTTTTGGAAGAAATGATTTCCATTTTTACGGAGATAAAACCTTCAATGCTTCACAGATACTGATCCCAGGCTCTATTCGCCAGACCCGTTTTGATGATGGCGGATTTAATTTCCTGCAGAATACCACCAACCTGGATGTGAGCAAATCATTCAGTACAGTGGCCAGTGGCTTAAACCTTGGTTTGGGCGCTGAATTCAGGTATGAGCGCTATTCTATCTACGAAGGTGAATTGGCATCATTTGAAAATTTTCACAAGGATCCTTTGTATTATCCAACTGCCGGCGATTTCTTAACTCCTGCATCCGGTTCACAAGGTTTCCCTGGATTTACACCGGAAGATGCCATCAAATCAGACAGGAACAACATCAGCTTATATGTGGATGCTGAATTGAATGCCACGAAAGAATGGTTGATGGATGGAGCTGTTCGATTTGAACATTATTCAGATTTTGGATCAGTAGCCACATTCAAATTTGCGACCAGGTATAAAATAACCAAAGATTTTAACCTACGCGGCTCCGTTAGTACCGGCTTCAGAGCTCCCTCCCTGCAGCAAATCAATTTCAGGAATAGCCTTACCTCTTTCAGTGGCGGAAAACTGGTGCAGTCGCTCATCTCCCGCAATGGAAGTGCACTCACACAGGCAGCGGGAATACCAAACCTGAAAGAAGAAACGTCTGTAAATGGAAGCATCGGTTTCTCCTGGAAGCCTATCAAAGGATTAACCATTACTGCTGATGGTTACATGGTAAAAGTAAAAGACAGGGTTGTATTATCCGGCCTGTTCAGTGCCGAAGATGCAACGCTTTCACCTGCTTTCTTAGCCCAGATCCCAGTAGGTGTTTCAACTGTTCAGTTTTTTGCAAATGCTGTTAATACTACCAACAGTGGTGTTGATATCGTGATTGATTATTCGAAGAGCTGGAACAAACAATCATTTAAAGCATTACTCGCTGGTAATTTCCAGAACATGACCATAAATGACATCCATGTTCCTTCAGCATTAAATGCAACAGAATTAAACCGTAAAACATTTTACAGCGACCGTGAAGTGGCTTTCCTGAAAGCTTCTGCGCCAAAAAATAAATTCAGTTTAAGCCTTGAATATAATTATAAAAAATGCGGCATTGGTACACACCTTACCTATTTCGGCGCCATCAAACTGATGGGCTTTGGAGATGCTACTACCGATAACCCGAATCAAACCGGCATCAACCCACAGGTACCCACAGACGCAGATGGAAATGTGTATGTACCCGAGATCTTCGACTTCAAAAGCAAGCTCGTGACCGATGTATTCATTTCTTATAAACTGACCAAAAAACTCAGCATCTTCGCTGGCGCCGATAACCTGTTCAACGTTCATCCCAACCTGGGCGTGAACCAACAGGCAAAAGGATGGTTTGGCGACAATGAATCCGGTGGTCCATGGGATTCTGTACAAATGGGATTCAATGGTCTGAGGCTGTTTGGAAAAGTGGCTTTAACTTTATAAGCGCTGCCAAAACATAAAATATTTTTACCTTAAGAGTTGGCAACGATGAAAGTTGCCAACTCTTTTTAATTTGTGATATATGAAAAAGAAAGTTTTTGTTTACCTGGTTGGATGCCTGTTGGCGATTTCATCGACCGCTCAAAATAAGATCGTGGTTTTTCAGTCAGATTTCGGTTTGAAAGACGGCGCTGTTTCTGCTATGAAAGGCGTGGCTATTGGGGTTTCAAATGAATTGAAACTTTTTGATCTTACCCACGAAATCCCCGCTTACAATACCTGGGAAGCAGCATACCGTCTCGAACAAACCATTTCATACTGGCCGGAAGGCACTGTATTTGTTTCGGTGGTGGATCCCGGGGTTGGTACCGCCAGGAAATCGGTGGTATTAAAAACAAAAACAGGACAATTCATTGTTACACCTGATAACGGAACCTTAACCCTGGTCGCAGCTTCTCAAGGCATTGCCGAGATGAGGGAAATTGATGAAGCTGTTAACCGCAGAAAGGGATCAGAAAAATCCTACACCTTTCATGGAAGGGATGTGTATGCGTTTACCGCTGCCAGGCTTGCTGCCGGGGCCATCAGCTTTGAACAGGTGGGTAAATTATTGCCTGCAGAAGTAGTGAACATTCCTTTCCAGGAAGCAAAGCTGGAAGGAAAAAAGATCAGGGGCACGATTGCTATACTTGATATACAATACGGTAACGTATGGACGAACATTTCTTCCGAACTCTTTAAAAGTCTCGGATTAAAACCCGGCGATAAAATGCATGTCCGCATGTATCATCAGCAAAAAAAGATCTATGAATCTGACATGCCATTTGCCGAAACCTTTGGCAGTGTACCCAAGGGAAAACCATTGGCTTACCTGAACAGCCTGCTACAGGTTTCCTTCGCCCTCAACCAGGCCAGTTTTTCAGCTGTGCATCATGTGTACAGCGGAAACGATTGGTGGGTGGAAATTGAAAAAAGATAACTTAAATAAAAAAGCATTATCGGGTAGCCAGCCACGTGAGTATGTTCTGGTTGAACATCAGTCCATGAAGTTGTAAGGAAATGGGTGACTTTTTATTCAGCACACATTGAGCTAAATATTCATTGCCTTTACAAATAACTGATTCAATCAGCAGGTGTTTACGGAAATCAACCCCGCCATCGCCAAACCATTTGAACATGGCTTCCTTGAAACTCCAGGCCAGTGTGAGAGCGCTTTCGGGAGAAATTTCATGTTGATCCTCAAACGCCCTGGTCAACATTAATTGTTCCTTCTCGGATAAAAATTTATCCTTGATCCTGCCAACTTTTTCCGAAATAATCTCAATGTCAACACCAACCCTGTTTACCTTACTTACCATCGCTGCAGCATAATCGCCGCAATGTGATATGGAAAAATGAAATGCTTCATTGGGTAGAAAAGGTTTCCGGGTATCAGCAATTTCGATGAGGGAAAGGGGGAAATCGCTGAACAGTTCAGTTAATAACATCCGGCCGGCGAGGTGTTGTAATCTTTTGTGCGGATGCGTGATCGTTTTTTGGAGGGGAACTTTAGCCAAAAAAAAATCCTCCGCTTCTGCAATATGCCAAACACCCAATCTCGTGTCTTCGTTGATATTTTGTTGATAAACCAAAGGCATATACCCGGGGAAACTGGTTAATTGAAAAATGAAAAAATTACTTTTACAAATTAACGAATAACGCCCTTACAAATGATATTAAGTGATAAAAGGATATTGGAAGAAATGGAAAAAGGCACAATAAAAATTGCTCCTTACGATCGCGAATGCCTTGGCAGCAACAGTTATGATGTTCACCTGGGTAAGTACCTCGCTACCTACGAACACGCCGAACTGGATGCCAAAAAACACAATACCATCGTACATTTCGAAATTCCCGATGATGGCATATTGTTATTGCCTCATATGTTTTACCTCGGCGTAACCCTTGAGTATACTGAAACTCATGCACATGTTCCTTTTCTGGAAGGTAAATCATCTACAGGCCGGCTTGGAATCGATATCCATGCAACAGCAGGCAAAGGTGATGTTGGTTTTTGCGGAAACTGGACATTAGAGATCTCGGTGAAACAACCAGTAAGGGTATATCATGGCATGCCAATAGGTCAATTGATCTACTTCCCTGTAGATGGAGAAATTGAGATCAAATACAACCAGAAAAAAAATGCAAAATACAGCGGGCAGCCCAACAGGCCTGTAGAAAGCATGATGTGGAAGAACCAGTTCTGATATCATTTATACAAACGGTAAAGCCAGCTTGCATTATCTGCTTTACTTTGTCTTATCAAAACAAATTCACCTAAATACCTTATTTGCGGGATCTTTTGCCTGTTATTGATCAGCCAGTTTGCAACTGCCCAGACAGAAGGATTCCTGTCCAATGAAGGTTCGGTTATCCATTACCGTACTTATGGCAAGGGCGATCCTTTATTGATCATCAATGGAGGCCCGGGCATGAACAGCAATGGTTTTGCGGCTTTGGCCGATTCGCTTTCATCTGATCGCATGGTGATCCTGTACGATCAGAGAGGTACAGGTCAGTCTACTTTACCAGAAATCAGTATTAAGACGATCAGCATGAAAAATATGCTGAACGATATCGAAGTTTTGCGAAAGGCCTTACACATCAATCAGTGGACCATCCTCGGTCATTCATTTGGCGGGATGCTGGCATCGTATTATGCATCCATCTATCCCGAACGGGTAAACGCTTTGATCCTTTCATCATCAGGTGGTATCGATCTCGAACTTTTACAATATGTAAACAGGAATATTCAGCAAAGATTATCTGCAAAAGACCGTCAATCGCTCGAATACTGGAACAATAAAATTGCTGAAGGTGATACCAGTCATGCAGCCAGGCTTCAGCGTGGAATGGCCCTTGCACCTGCTTACCTATATCATTCACAATTCATTCCCCAGGTTGCAGAACGACTTACCCAGGGAAATACACTCATCAATAACCTGCTATGGGATGACATGCGAACAATCCATTTTAATTGTGCAGATTCATTGGCTTCATTCAACAAACCGGTACTGATCATACAAGGCAAACAGGATATCATTGAAGAAAAAACGGC
>JAKQKY010000513.1 GCA_029560415.1 Bacteroidota bacterium
TTGAAAAATGGTAAGATCAATACATGACCAACCATTTTTTGTGCTGCAAAAGTACGAAGCAACGGCTAAATTGTAAACATAATGTTGTTTCAAATATGAAAAAGCCCCCTGTAAAAACAGGAGGCTTTGCTTTTGTGAAATGAAAATAAAATAATTAAAACCAGGTATTAATAAGCAATTGATTAGAAAGTTCTGCGTACCCTGAACGAGCAGGTTACCGTGTAATTGACTGGCGGCGTTTGTTGTTGTGTAACAAATGTGCCGGTAAAATTACCTGCGATGAACTGGCCCACTGCACCATATTCTGTGATGGTTGCTGATACAGATGTTAATGGTACCAGCGGTACCTGCAACGACTGGAAGCTGATAACAGGTTGCAGGCTGTTTAAAGCAATGCCGGTATTGGTGATCGACATATTAACGGTATTATTATTGGTGGAGCTAAAACCGCCAAGAATGAAGTTTGTATTTTGGCCATTGCCCGTCATGAAAACAGAATCGGATGGAGGCGTATAGGAATAGTTGACTCCATCAATAGTATAGTTGATGAATTCGCTTGTACTCACACCGCATGCCTGGATATTTGGAACAGCATTGTTACCCGGAACCAATGTATAGGTTAAAGGAATGCTTTGCTCACCTTGCGCAATATCTTCTGCGATCAATGATACAACGGCACTGCCGGTATTGCAAAGGATCGTACTCAATTCATATTCGCCGGCACTGTTGAGGTTCTGCCTGTAATACTGGCCATCTTTTAACATGATGATATAGCCATTGGTCACCGGCGCCTGGCTGCAGCTGGTAACCGTACCTGTTATAGTAGCCATGTCGGTAGTGCCGGTGTTTAATGTAATATTTCCCAATGATACATTTACCGATGTAGTTGAAAAGTTTTGGCTGTATAACGCAGTACCACATCCATAATAACTGTACACTTCCAATAACAATTGAGCGTTATTGGGAACAGCACCGCCTGTATACCCGGTAGAATCGGTGTAGCCATAGCCTGCATTGTATGGACTACCCACCACCGAAATTTTTACAAAGGCAAATGGAACGGGTGCACCAGCATTATCTAATACAGTGCAATCGAAATGTACATAGTTATTGGGAACGTCGCAATTCCAGAATGAGAAATGGCTTACGTCGCCAACATAGGTATTGCCCGTTTTGCTGGCGCTTCCTTCCTGTTTCCAGAGGCCCTTGGTTTCGTCGAAAGACCACAGCGGGATGCTGGCAGGAGCACTGGCCAGGATGGCTGTTGGGATCGGCATGGTCATCGTGGCTTTTTTACCCGAAACGATCTGCAGCAATTCTCCACCGGCACCAGTCATTTCTACTGCCGCCATTCCATAAGTGGTAAGGCTTTTCAGTCCGCCGTTTTCATCCAGCCCGCGAAGATCGCCAGGCATGATCCTGCTCAGGTCTGCTGCAGTTGGATTGATCCAGGAAGCAGCTACATTTACAGTTCCGGTGTAGGCGCTACCGTTAGCAGCTACTGCAATTGCATCAGCAGGAAAACTGATCTTTAAACCACCGGTTGAGGTTACCTCTCCACCAGCAGTAGCCGAAAATGTTCCGGCAGTTGTTTTTGGAATCAATTTGATGCGGAAAAAGGCAGACTTGCCTGCTTCAGCTATATACGTTTTAATGCCTTTGAAGTAACCATTCATTGAAACAGTTACCACTGCAGCGTTCTTTACTACGTCTTTGTTTTTGATCTCGAAATAACCATATTTATCGGTTGTAAAACTACCTGCACCCATGGTAACGATCGCACCCAATACAGGAGCATCATTTTCATCGGTAACAAAGCCCGAAACAGATGAACTTACCTTAGTGCTCAGGTCGGGCAGTTCATTCGTAGGTTCAGTAGGGATGGGGTTTGTATCGCTTATCTCTTTTTGACATGAAATAAAAAGCAACAAAGAAAACAGGAGGATAACCGGTTGAAACAGATTTTTGATTGAACGCATCATGTTATTGATTTTAATAATTCAGTTATTGTAACGATTGATAGAGGAGATGAATGCTTACTCTGCTGCCTGCGATTGCCAGAAATGAATATTTTTTTCATTTTTCGGGCCTATCCGTTAGTCAGATGTATTTATACTGCAGTTGATCCAGCCATTATCGAGCTGAACTCCGTTGTATTTTTTATAGAATGCAATGGCCGGTTCATTCCAGTCAAGCACCTGCCAAACCATCCCGGTAAATTTTTTTTCCCGGCATTCTTCCAATAGCCGGTCGAACAGTTTTTTCCCGGCGCCAAGTCCCCTGCAGGCTTCTGTAACGATCAGGTCTTCCAGGTACAGCCGCTGTCCTTTCCAGGTACTGTACCTGGTGTAATACAGGGCAAATCCTTCCACTTTCCCGTTTATTTCTGCTACAAATGCCCACCATACAGGGTTTGAACCAAAGCCACTTTCCACAAAATGATCGAATTGTACCGTTACTTCTTCTGGTGCTTTTTCAAACAATGCCAACTCCTGTATGAGCTCCATCATGCGGTTACAGTCGTTTTTTTCAGCCCTGCGAATCTCAATTGTCATGTATTGTTTTGAATTTGGCCAAAACTAATTAACATCCTGCATTTTTAATTCAATTAATTTTGTTTGAAAGAAGAAGCATCATGAAAAAAATACTCTTACAATATGCTGCTTATAATGTATGGGCCAATCAGCGGATGACGGATTGTGTATCCAACCTCACCGATGAGCAGATTAACCAGGAGATCGTGAGCAGCTTTTCCAGCATTTATAAAACAGTGCTGCATTTATGGGATGCCGAAACCATCTGGTGGAACCGGGTGAAGCTGATCGAGAGCAAACAGTGGCCCAGCCTAGGTTTTGAAGGTTCTATCATTGAGCTGTCAAATAACCTGCTGCATCAGTCGAAACAATGGAAAGAATGGATCGACCTGGCAACGGATGCCACCCTGGAGCATGAATTCATTTATCGTAATTCGAAAAGAGACCAGTTCAAACAACCGGTTTTTGAAGCACTGCAGCACTTATTCAATCACCAGACCTATCACCGTGGACAATTAGTTACCATGTTACGGCAGGTTGGCGTAAAGAAGGTACCCAATACCGATATGATTGCTTTTAGCCGGAAAAAATAAAGGGGATATTTTAATTATGATCGATCATGGTTAACGTAATACCATACGATCCATCTGCGACATAACCACCATTCCCGGGCTGGTATTCGCTGTGATAGAAATTACGATACACCATGCCAATACCTTTGGCGTATTTTTCTTTGCTGATATTCACTTCACTATAAGCACCGGGATCGGAGGGTTCGCCGATGATCTCATCGCGTTGGTTCACGATAAGCGTATTGTCGAGATTGATATTTCCAACGCTGACCGGGGAGCCAATGCTATCGTATGCGTAATCCCAATCATCGAGGTATTGAAATTCAGAGTTAGATGAATAAGTGTCGATATAACTGTTACCCTTCCACGAAAATCCGTTGGTTAATGGAAAAGCAAGTTTGATAAAACGTTGGTTGTTTTCTACGAACTGGATGCTACTCTTTGAAGTGGATGCCATAAACGTTGCATCGGGTTGCCAGGGATTGCTTTCAGTATTGCGGATATAACGGAAGATGCGGTAGGTTTTAACACCCAGGCTATCGCCGATCAGTGCATCTACTTCATATTTTACCTGGTAACTACGGATCACAGAGCTACTACCGAAATTGATGAATACAAGCGAATCAAGGTTATAGGTAATGTATTTGCCGGGAACCAAAGGGAAGTAGTCACTTAATTCAACAGGGATGTTCGTATCATTCTTTTTTGAACAGCTGCTCATGAAAAGCACGACAGCGCTGATCAGCAATATTGGTAAATATTTTTTCATATGTTGGATAATGATCTGCATGAATGATGACTGTTTTATAGTTGAAAAGGCTGCCCGTTGCGCTGAATAATTCCTCCACCAATCACATCGTTGCCATCATAGAAGACAGCACTCTGCCCGGGGGCAACGCCCTTTACGTGTTCATAGAAACGAACCTGGATGCCATTTTCGTATGTATACAGGTTACTCAAAGCGCCTTTATCTTTATAACGGATCTTGGTAACCGCTTCCATTCCCTCTGAAATTCCTTCAAATTTCATCCAATTGAGTTGTTTTACCATCATTTCTGTCCTGTTCAGGTCTTCTTCCATACCCAGCACCACGGTATTGGTTTCGGGGATGATCTCGGTTACAAAAGCAGGTTTACCCAGCGCAATATCGAGCCCTTTCCGCTGGCCCACCGTATAAAAAGGATATCCTTTGTGTTTGCCAAGCACATTTCCCTGCGGATCTACAAAATTTCCGCCATTCACTTTTTCTTCCAGTCCGGGCACCTGGCGTTTTAAAAATCCCCGGTAATCATTATCGGGAACAAAACAGATCTCATAACTTTCATTCTTTTTTGCCAATTCAGGGTAACCATAATCATGAGCCAGTTGCCTGATCTCGGTTTTATGATACGTGCCCAGTGGTAAAAGGGTTCTGCTCAATAGGTCTTGCTGGAGACCCCATAATGCATAACTCTGGTCCTTGGTATCATCAATGCCTTTGCGGATAAAATACCTGCCATTGCTGTGCTGGTGCACCTGTGCATAATGCCCGGTTGAAATAAAATCGCAGTTCAAAGCATCAGCTCTTTTTAAAAGTGCCCTCCATTTGATATGGGTATTGCACATTACGCAGGGGTTCGGTGTGCGACCTGCAATATATTCTTCCACGAAATTTTCGATCACAAAATCACCAAATTCCTCCCTGATATCTAAAATGAAATGAGGAAATCCATGCTGAACCGCAGCCAGCCGGGCATCATTGAAACTATCTACATTGCAGCAACCGGTTTCCTTTTTGCCGGTAGTACCCACACTGGTAGCATAATCCCATGTTTTCATGGTGATACCTACTACATCATATCCTTCTTTATGCAGCATCAATGCAGCAACGGTACTGTCTATACCGCCGCTCATCGCCATCAACACTTTGCCTTTTTTACTCATATTAATTCCTTTCCTGTACCATTTCAGGGCACAGGCCAATGCGCAAAGATAACAAATCAGTCATCGGAAACCGCCGGTTTTGGTGACTTTTAGGCCTTCATCATTTTCGAAATACGGCAAAACTTTTGAACGCATTGTACACATGCCGGCAGCCTGTGATCAATTGTGGTTTACCGATTCAGGATTCAACTGTAACTTGCAGCCATGCAACAATACCTTGATCTCCTTCAGCATATCATGTCTACGGGAACCGATAAAAGTGATCGTACCGGCACCGGTACCCGCAGTGTTTTTGGATACCAGATGCGTTTTGATCTCCAGGAAGGCTTTCCCCTGGTGACCACCAAAAAAGCCCATTTGAAAAGCATCATTCATGAACTGTTATGGTTTTTAAAAGGAGAAACCAATATTGCTTACCTGAAAGAACACAATGTAAAAATATGGGATGAGTGGGCCGATGAAAACGGCGACCTTGGCCCGGTGTATGGAAAACAATGGAGGAGTTGGGAAGGTGCCGGTGGGGTGGAAGTAGACCAGGTGACGGATCTCATCAAACAGATCAAAACCAATCCCGATAGCCGCAGGCTCATCATCAGTGCCTGGAATGTGGCCGAATTGCCCAAAATGAATCTCATGCCATGTCATTGCCTGTTCCAGTTTTATGTGGCCAATGGTAAGCTGAGTTGCCAGTTATACCAGCGCAGTGCCGATGTGTTCCTCGGTGTACCGTTCAATATCGCCTCCTATGCATTGCTCACGATGATGATCGCCCAGGTTTGCGACCTTGAGCCAGGTGAATTCATTCATTCCTTCGGCGATGTACATATTTATAACAATCATTTCGAGCAGGTAACGTTACAGCTTAGCCGAACTCCGTTTCCGTTACCGCAGATGAAGATCAATCCTGCTGTGAAAGATATTTTTGCCTTTTCTTACGAAGACTTTGAATTGCTGAATTACCAGGCGCATGCG
>JAKQKY010000021.1 GCA_029560415.1 Bacteroidota bacterium
TCTCAGCAGGGGCTATCCGCAGGTAAATGAAAAAGGGGCAACTTTAAAATGGTATGGTACCGCTACGGATATACATGCGCAAAAGATACACGAAACACAGAAGGATGAATTTTTGAAAATGGTAAGTCATGAGTTGAAGACACCGGTTACCTCTATTAAAGGTTATGTTCAGTTATTACTCGCTATGCTTTCTAATGAAAATACTACGGTGGCCCAGTTAGTGAAACAACCGCTGCAACGTATCGATAGCCAGGTGGTAAGGCTTGGAAAACTGATCACGGGCATTCTTGACATATCAAGGCTGGAGGACGGGCGGATGGACCTGAACAAAGAATTGTTCCGGTTTGATGAACTGCTGAGAGAGACGGTGCAGGATATGATGTTTGCACATACCACACATCCCATCACTATCCAGGAGAGTTTTGACTGTATGGTGAATGCAGATAAGAACAGGATGGGACAGGTAATCATCAACCTGATCACTAACGCTATCAAATATTCGCCAGAAAATAATAAGGTAGAAATCAATTTAACAGCCACGGAAGAAGGCTTTGCCTCGGTAAGTATTAAAGACTATGGTGTTGGTATCGAAAAATCGGAACACCACAAAATATTTCATAGGTTCTATCAAACAGGAACACACGAAAATCAAAATTATACAGGTTTTGGTATCGGCCTGTATATCACGGCAGAAATAATTCACCGGCATGGAGGTGGAATTACTGTAATGAGCACTCCTGGTGAAGGTTCCGTTTTTACATTCACTATTCCCATCACAAATAAAAACACGCACAATGAACGCTAAAGAAAATATTGTAATTCTGGACGATGATGAAGATATCGGCCAAATGCTGAAAATGATGCTGGAATTTAAAAATTACAACGTCACCCTGATCAACCGTGTTGACAAAATAATCCCTGCACTTAAATCACAGCAATACCAGCTGCTGATACTGGATATGCTGATAGCGGGTGACAACGGATGCGACCTGTGCCGTGCCCTTAAAAAAAATGAAGCTCTTTCACCGCTCCCGGTCCTGATGTTTTCTGCATTACCTGATGGCAAGAACAAAGCAATGGATGCAGGGGCAGATGACTTTATTGCCAAACCATTTGAC
>JAKQKY010000285.1 GCA_029560415.1 Bacteroidota bacterium
GCCAATGGATGTACAGCAAAGGATACCGTGAACATCCGCATCAATGCACAACCGGTAGTAAGTACAATTGGAAACACATCAATCTGCAAAGGCGATTCCATCCAGCTCGTTACCAACAGTACCGCACAAACGAATACCTGGTCACCTGCCCTGTCGGTCAACAATCCCAACATCGCAAATCCTTATTTCACGGATACGGTTTCCCAGCAGATGATCATTACAGGAACCAATGCAACAGGTTGTTTTGCAAAAGACACGGTTGTTATCACGGTTAAACCAAAGCCCGCTGTTCGGACCATCGGGGATTCAACCACCTGCGGACCACAGCTCATTACCCTTACTACAAACGGTGCACAGACTTATTCATGGAGCCCGGCCACCAATATCAGCAACCCGAATATTGCCAGCCCGATATTCAATGGAACCAATGTGCAATTATATAATTATATTGTTACGGGTACAGCTGCCAATGGATGTACAGCAAAGGATACCGTGAACATCCGCATCAATGCACAGCCCGTGGTTTCTACGATTGGCAATACATCAATCTGCAAAGGCGATTCTATCCAGCTCGTTACCAACAGTACCGCACAAACGAATACATGGACGCCTGCCCTGTCGGTCAACAATCCCAACATCGCCAATCCTTATTTCACGGATACGGTTAACCAACAAATGATCATTACGGGAACCAACGCAACAGGATGTTTTGCAAAAGACACGGTAACCATAAATGTGAAACCTACACCCATTGTAAAAACAATTGAAAATGTAAATACCTGTGCCACCAATACGGTCACTTTATTTACTACCGGCGCTCAAACATATAGCTGGACGCCAGGAACCAATTTAAACAGCACCAGTGCAACAAATCCAGTATTTACAGGCCTGGGCACCTATACCTACCATGTGACCGGTACTGCCGCCAATGGCTGTATTGGAAAAGATTCGGTGATCATCAGCATTGGCAATAAACCAACTTATACAGCTCCTGCCTCCAGGACCATATGTAATAAGGATTCAGTTCAGCTTGACGGTAATAACGGTACCGCATATGCTTATTCCTGGAGCCCCGGAACTTCCCTGACGAATGCGACCATCCGGAATCCAATCGCTTATCCACAGGTAACTACAACGTATACCCTGAAAGTGAGTGACGCCATATGTTTGTATGACAGCACTTTCCTGGTCCAGGTTATCGTGAATCCACTTCCGGCTGTAAAGGCCAGCAGGTCAAAAGACATTGATTGCAACAACCCTTCATCCAACCTCACCGCAACCGGGGCCATCCAGTATCAATGGTTACCGTTGGCTGGACTGAATGATTATACGATTCCCAATCCCGTTGCTTCGCCACCAAATACAACGAAGTATATCGTTATAGGTACGGATGCCAATGGCTGTAAGGCTAAAGATTCTGTAGTGATCTATGTGAAAGGCGGGCAATATTTTAGCTTCAATATACCCAATGCATTTACACCGAACGGAGATACGAAGAATGATTGCTTTGGTGTGCCTTACTGGGGATCAGCGGATCAATTCAGCATGATCATCTATAACCGGTGGGGAATAAAAGTATTCGAATCAAAAAATGTGAGTGATTGCTGGGATGGAAAAATCAAGGGTCTACCTGCCGATGCGGGCAATTATGTGTACTACATCAGTGCGCATACCCTTTGTGGTTATATCTCTAAAAAAGGCAATGTACTCCTGGTCCGTTAAAGCCATTCCAGGAAAAGTTTCAGCGCTTTTCTTTTCTCTTCATCGAGCCGGTAATTGATGTTTACACGATAGTATGTATCCATGGAATATGCGGGATATGGATTTTGTGCCACGATCTCCTCTATATGATTCATCCCTTCACCCGTTGCTTCATTAAAGGCATGTATAAAGGCTGGTGGCAGTTTTTTATTGGCCACCCAGGCGGCAAATACAAAGGGCAGACCGGTTAGTTCACGCCAGGCAGTACCGAGGTCGTAGATATAAGCAGATCTGTTTCTTTGTAAAAAAGCCCGATCGCCTATGACTAGTCCGGCGATTGCGCCACCGATCTTCTCTTCAAAACCTGGTTTGGCTTCCAGCAATTCGGGCTGAATGTTCCAATGTTTCTTTAAAAGTATTTTCAGCAAGGCAACAGAAGTGCGGCTCTGGTAATCGAGATATACCTGCTTGATCTCGTTAACTGGTACATCACTGAACAGGCAAACACTGGCCACCTCACCATCGGTACCTATACAATAATCGGAAATAATGTGCGCTTCTGCCAGGGTTGGGATCACAGCTACCGGTATCAACCCAATATCTGCCTGTCCATTCAACAGCATAGCCGCCACTTTTGAAGGATACTCAAAAAACAATTCTATCTCTTCCGCTAACTGTCCATGTTCAAAACCATAGGTCAATGGTTTGGTGTTTAGATAACTTACTGCGGCAACCCTTATTTTTCTGTCCAATTGGATTAGATTAATTTTGGCGCAAATTTACATCAACCAATCTAATAATGACTCCTCATTCTCTTACTGCTATTTCGCCCATTGATGGCCGTTATTACCCAAGCACCAAACAGCTTAGTGAATATTTTTCGGAGTATGCACTCATCAGGTACCGGCTTCACGTGGAAACGGAATACCTCATCCTGCTGGCAGAGAAGAAATTCTTTTCGATGAATACATCTTTGAAAAATCAACTCAGGATGATGGTTGACCAATTCTCCGTTGAAGATGCACTGTCGATCAAAGAAACCGAGAAGGTGACGAATCATGATGTGAAAGCGGTGGAGTATTTTTTAAAAACAAAGCTTGATCAATTGGGTGCAGGTCATGTTAGGGAATGGGTTCATTTTGGTCTCACCTCGCAGGATATCAACAATACAGCTGTCCCACTGCTTTGGAAAGATGCCATAGAACAGGAATACCTGCCGGCTGTACTCAACCTGCAGCAACAGCTGATCAAATTGGCCAATCAATGGAAAGCGGTGCCTATGCTGGCCCGTACGCACGGACAACCCGCATCTCCTACCCGCCTGGGTAAGGAATTATTGGTATTTGCGGAGAGAATCGAGAACCAGGTTCAACTGTTCAGTTATATTCCTTTCACCGGAAAATTTGGCGGCGCCACGGGGAATTTCAATGCTCACCATGTGGCCTACCCGAAGTACAACTGGAAGCGATTTGCCGATGATTTTGTAGAAGGCAGACTTGGACTGCAACGTCAGCAATATACCACCCAGATAGAACATTACGATGTGCTGGCCGCTCACTTCGACGCTATCAAACGCATCAATACAATTTTCACAGACCTGTGCCGTGACCTGTGGGCATACATCAGCATGGATTATTTTAAACAGCAAACAAAGAAGGGCGAGATCGGCAGCAGTGCCATGCCGCACAAAGTGAACCCCATCGATTTTGAAAATGCAGAAGGTAACCTGGGACTTGCCAATGCGCTCTGGGAGCATCTTTCGGCGAAACTGCCTATTTCCAGGTTACAACGAGATCTGACCGATAGCACTGTTCTCAGGAACATTGGTGTACCGATGGCACATACTATTCTTTCGATAAAGTCGATGGAAAAAGGCCTTGGAAAATTATTGCTGAATGAATCGAAGATCGCTGCCGACCTTGAAAATAACTGGGCGGTAGTGGCTGAAGCAATACAAACCATCCTTCGCCGGGAAAATTATCCAGCTCCATACGAAGCCTTGAAAGATCTTACCCGTGGTAAACAGGCTATCGATAAAAAAGCCATTCATGATTTTATCAATGGGTTAAAGATTTCTGCAACCATTAAAAAAGAATTGAAAGCGATTACACCGGGGAGTTATACGGGGGTGTAGGAGGTTTGGGGCGTTTGGGACGTTTAAGGGTTTGAGGGTTTAGAGGTTTAAAGGTTTAAGGGTTTAAGGGTTTAAGGGTTCGTAAAATGAAGCACTTAAACTAGATAATTAATTCTTAATCCATTTTGCTTTTCCCTTTTTACTTTTGACATTCTAAACCGCTTCCCCACACTTTTAGGTTTTCCCTTTTAACTTTTGCCTTACTCTACAGGCTCCTCTACTTTTAGCTTTTCCCTTTTAACTTTTGCCTTATTTATGTATCTCGCTGGTAAAATGAAACTCAATCCCCGGGTTATTCGTGCGCTCGGTATTCAAGAACCATTCGCTTTGAGCCAGGTACACGAGGTGACCGTCTTTGTCTTCGGCAATATTGGCCTGTTTGTATTTTACAAAATCTTCCAGCTTTTTGGGATCTGTACTGGTAAGCCAGCAGGCTTTATAAAAAGGAAGGCTGTTCATCTGAACGGATGCGCCATACTCCTGTAATAATCGATATTGAATTACTTCAAACTGAAGTTCTCCCACGCAACCGATGATCTTCTTATTTCCACCGAATTGGGTATATAATTGAGCCACGCCTTCATCAGTAAGCTGCAATAATCCTTTTTCCAATTGCTTGGTTTTCATAGGATCTTTATTGATTACCTCTTTAAATATTTCAGGTGAAAAACTTGGAATACCGGTGAAGTAAAAGTCTTCCCCTTCCGTAAGGGTATCGCCGATTTTGAAGTTGCCGGTATCGAATAAACCTACCACATCGCCGGGGTATGCTTCTTCGATAACATCTTTTTGGCGGGCGAGAAAGCTGTATGGGTTGCTGAAACGAACATCCTTATCCATACGAACATGATGATAATAGGTATTGCGGGCAAACCTGCCACTGCAAACCCGTAAAAACGCAATACGATCACGGTGTTTCGGATCCAGGTTGGCGTGGATCTTAAAAATGAAACCGGTAAACTTATCTTCCTCTGGTTTAATATCACGGGTAGTGGTATGCCTTGGCCTGGGCGTTGGGGCAATGCGGATGAATGTATCCAGCATTTCCTTTACCCCGAAATTATTCACGGCACTTCCAAAAAACACAGGTGCCGTTTTGCCCGTCAGGTAATCTTCGAGTTTCAATTCTCCATAAACACCATCAATCAATTCAACATCTTCCCGAAGGGTATCAGCATCTTTTTCACCTATTTTTAAATTTAAGATATCGTCATTCAAATCGCTTATTTTCAATACATTCTCATCATTTCCTTTTGTGCCTGCCGTAAACAAAACAAGGCTTTTATCGTGCAGGTCATATACCCCTTTGAAGTCTTTTCCGCTATTGATCGGAACGGTCATCGGGTGCAACTGAATCTTTAATTCATTCTCAATTTCTTCTAGCAAATCGAACCGGTTCTTACCATCCCGATCCATCTTATTGATAAAAACGATCACGGGGGTATTGCGCATGGCGATGACTTCCATGAGGCGGCGGGTCTGGTCTTCTACCCCATTTACGCTATCGATTACGAGGATAACACTATCTACGGCCGTAAGGGTACGATAAGTATCCTCGGCAAAATCTTTATGGCCCGGGGTATCGAGCAGGTTAACCAGGTGTCCGTCATATTCAAAGGTCATCACACTGGTGGCCACGGAGATACCACGTTGGCGTTCGATCTCCATGAAATCACTGGTTGCATGCTTCTTGATCTTATTGCTTTTTACTGCACCGGCAGTTTGAATGGCCCCGCCAAACAGCAGGAATTTCTCAGTAAGGGTTGTTTTTCCCGCATCCGGGTGAGATATGATGGCAAAAGTCTTGCGCTTGTTGATTTCGTTGATATACTTCATAAAGGGCGCAAAGATAAGGAGATGCTGGATACTGGATACTGGATACTGGATGCTGGATGCTGGATGCTGGATACTGGATGCTGGATACTGGATACTGGATGCTGGATGCTGGATGTTGGATACTGGATACTGGATACTGGATACTAGATACTGGATACTGGATACTGGATTTCGTAGACACTACGAATTATTAATTACTAATTATCAATTAACACTCACATCTCTATGCCAATTTTCCTCATCAATATCGACGCATTGATACTCTTGCAAACGCCAGGTTTTAATAAATAATCGAAATACAATTCCTCCTGGTTGATCTGTGCATCAAAATGTGCATTAATGATACTCCGGGGAAATTCCTTTTCCATTTCGGCGAGGGCCAGGTCGTGGGTAGCGATGATGCCTACCGCTTGTTTTTTGATGAGTTGCTTTACCAGTGCAATGGAACCGGTTTGCCGGTCGAGCGAATTGGTACCCCGCAGTATCTCATCGAGCAGGATAAATACCTTTTCCCCTGCATTTACTTTGTCAATTACAGATTTGAGCTTTTTTAATTCAGCATAAAAAGTAGAAGTGCTTTCTTCCAGGTTATCGGCGATGCGCATGCTGCTAATGAGCTTTACAGGGGATAGTGTCATGTCAGTTGCACAACAAGGCGCCCCGGCCATGGCCAATATCACGTTAACGCCTACACTACGCAGGTAGGTGCTCTTGCCGGCCATATTGCTTCCCGTTACGATCATGAGTTTGGCCTGCTTCTCAATGCGGATAGAATTGTCTATGCGCTTGCCGGAAGCAATCAGCGGGTGCCCGAGACCGTTGGCTTCCAGGAAAAAATGGTCATCTTTCAACCTGGCGAAACACCAGTCGGGATTGTTGAAATGAATCGTCGCAAAGCTATTCAGGGCTTCCATCATACCCAGGTTACTGAACCAGCCGGTAACATCATCAGTATATTGCCTTTTCCATTTTTCCAGGTCAAGCACCTGTTGCAGGTTCCAGAGCAAAAGTATGTTCAGGGGTGCCGATATCACAATGTTGTACCGGATGTCGAGACGGTCGAGGATCTTCTTTAACCGGTTGATCTTGGTGGAAGCCTTGCCGTTGGCAGCATTGAAATGAGCCTGGATCGATTGTAACTCAGGGGATTTAAAATGCTCCTTTTCGATCAAATCAATGCTTTGAGCAAGTATATCCATTTCATCCACGATCCTTGAGAGTCTTTCATGAAGCGGCGCAACAACTTTATTTACCTTGTAAGCTATGAGGGCATAGATCAGTAATGACCCATACATTACGTTCATGGGTAGCTGCTTAAATGAGGCAGCCGCTACGATCACAAGAATGATCCCAGGCAATACATACCGCAACCATTGCCAATGGCGGAACTGAATGAATAAACCAGGTTCGTGTAACCATGCCTGTAACCTATCCACTGTTGTTGTGCGGATACGGGTTTCCCGCCCATAAGCCTGCAGGTCCTGGCGCCAGTCGGCCTTCCCTGCCAGTTCCTTAACAGCTTCCTGCCTGGCTAATATGTCGGCTGATGTTGCTGGTGCCGATAACCAGTCAGCCAGCCTGCCTGCACCCGGATCAGAAGTGGTTCGATTAAAAAACTGGAATACCGATGCATGTCCGAATATGTCGATATCGGCTGCATAATCATGTTCTTTGGGTGCCAACGCTGTTCCATCTTCAAACTGCTGGTACTCCCCGTTCAATGCTTTCAATTCATCCCGGTTTACCTGCAACAGGAATTCGATGTGCTTCATAAATGCCCTGTTTTCGAGATCGCGGTAAATGAGTCTGACGAATATGGCCAGCAATACAACCGCTGTGATCAAAGACACAACAATACTAATAGTCCATAATAAATAGAAAGCTGCTATAATCGCCAGTACCGTGCCCAATCTTACCATTCCAAATATTGATTTACGTCGTTTCCGCCGGTTTAGCAATGTTTGAAGCTGGACTATTCTGTTTGTATAGTATTGATGTGGGGTCATTAGTGAAGCAAAAGTAAGGGGTTTGGGGGTTTAAGGGTTTAAGGGTTTAAGGGTTGTTGATCTTAGAAGCAAATATTTTACGGGCCGCATGTTCTTCATCTCCTTCAAAAGCTTCTTTCGGAACA
>JAKQKY010000065.1 GCA_029560415.1 Bacteroidota bacterium
TTAATTTCATGTTGTAAAACCAGGCTTCTCCCAAAATATATTGCACGGGCTTGTTGGCAATTAATTCGGCCAGGCAGGTTTTCATGTTTACGAGGATGTGTGGCGCTACAGCTGATTGAGGATCTTTAATAAGCGCAGAGCGGGGGATACCTGCTATTGATTCAAAAACCATATTGCTGATACTGGCCGCTTCGCCTTCTGTATATTGGGGTTGTAAGCTATCGAGGTAGCGCCTGTATAATTCATTCACCGTCATCATCGCAAACTTAGTTTATTTTTCAATCCTTAATTTTACCGGGCAGATGATACCCGAACAATACATACAACGCTGTTTACAACTGGCAGCCATGGGAGCAGGAAACACCGCTCCCAACCCAATGGTTGGCGCTGTGCTGGTGCATGAGGAGCGCATCATTGGCGAAGGATATCATGCACTATATGGCGGCCCTCATGCCGAAGTAAATTGTATTCAACAAGTAGTGAAGGCTGATAAACACCTTATAAAAGAAAGTACTTTATATGTGTCGCTCGAGCCATGCAATCATACCGGTAAAACGCCTCCCTGTTCAGAACTTATTATCGAAAATGAAATTCCCAGGGTAGTGGTGGCCTGCACCGATCCATTTGAAAAAGTAAACGGAAGTGGCATTGCCCGGTTAAAGAAAGCGGGCATAGAAGTGTTTACTGGTATCCTGGAGAAAGAAGCACAATTTCTGAACCGTCGATTTTTTACGTTTCACCAACAGCACAGGCCTTATATAATTTTAAAATGGGCGCAAAGCAAGGATGGATTTATAGCGGCAGAAGGGTTTAAGCCGGTGGCGATCAGTAATGAACTAAGTAACCGGGAGGTGCATAAATGGCGAAGTGAAGAAGCGGCAATTATGGTGGGTTATCAAACGGCCATATCCGATGATCCCAGGCTCAGCAACAGGTTATGGCCTGGCAAGAGTCCCGTGCGGATTGTGATTGATAAAGAACTGCGTTTACCCGCCACCGCAAACCTGCTGGATGATTCCCAAACTACCATCATCCTGAATACAAAAAAAGATGAAACATCGGGTAAAAGGATCTTTCATCGATACCGGGATGGAGATGACCTTGTAAAAACCACCTGTGATCTTTTGTTCCAGCTGAACCTCACATCACTCATCGTAGAAGGTGGCACCAGGTTGATTCAATCATTTATCGATAATGGAACATGGGATGAAGCAAGGGTGATCGTAAACAGTGAGTTGAATTTACAAAAAGGAATCGCCGCACCAGTATTAAATAATGCTCAACTGTTGAAAAAAGAATCTAACAGGACAGATGATATTTACCATTACCAACGAATCGGGAACGATCAATAATATTTCAATCAAGTTCATTTAAACCTAATCATTGGATCATTATTTCACCATCGATAAATCCTCAATCGCTGAATTCAAAGACCGCGGCAGCCGGTTTATAGCTCATGCCTTCCCGGTAAACGACACGGATACATTTAAAAAGCAGCTACAATTACTTAAAAAAGAACATCCAAAGGCTGTTCATCATTGTTTTGCTTATCGGCTTGGGCTTACCGGTGATCTTTTTCGGGTAAGCGACGATGGCGAACCTTCGGGAACAGCGGGCAAGCCTATTCTTGGGCAGATCGACAGTAAAAATCTTACCGATACTGCCATCATCGTGGTAAGGTATTTTGGAGGAAGTTTATTGGGGGTACCCGGGTTGATCAACGCCTATAAGACTTCCGCCGCCCTGGTGTTACAAACCATTCCTGCCATACAAAAACAAGTAGAGATACCTTATTCATTAGAGGTAGATTATACAGGCGTAAATGATGTGATGCAGATCATCAAACAGTTTAATTGCAATGTAATTGAACAGGAAATGCAATTGTTTTCCCTGATCAAAGTGGGGATACCCAAAAACAGGCTGGATGAAGTATTGTACAGGCTGACTGATCTGCGCAACGTTACAATCAGGAAAATATTGTAAGCGTTTAATAAAAAAATGGTTTTTTTGGCTGATTGTTAACATTTTTTTATACTTTTAGCACCCACTTATTTGAACTGATATGAGAAAAATTATACTGATTTTCGTTTTATTTTGTGCCATTGTAACTGTAAAAGCCCAGCAATTACATTTTACCAGTCAATACCTCCAGCACAACGCTATGTACAACCCTGCCGCAGCGGGTATTTCGAACAAGAATATGATCGGTGTTTCTTACAGGAGCATGTGGTCATCCTTCCCTGGAAATCCACGTACTTTCATGGTGTATGGCGATGCTTATTTGAAAAAACTCAACGCAGGTATTGGTGCGTATGTTTACCGGGATGAAACAGGTCCGACCAGCAGAACCGGTTTGCAACTTGCTTATTCCTACCATATTAAAATGCGTAATGAGAAGCAGAAGCTTGGTATCGGGTTAGAGCTGAGGGCCCTCCAATTTGCCATTGATAAAAACAAATTAAGTACTTCATTGGGAAATGATCCTGTAATTGGAAGTGCAGAAAATAAATTCGGAATTGATGCCGGCGCCGGTATCTACTGGACAGATAGTAAACTGAGTGTTGGTGCAGCTGTAAGCCAGTTAATCCAATCTAAGCTGGAACTTGCCGACGTTCCCAATTCAAAAGAAGGCGGTAAGCTTTACCGTCATTATAATTTCACTGCTAATTACCGTTTACAAACTGGTGATGATATTTACCTGATTCCAAATGCTATGGCCAGGGTGATAGAACATGCCCCGGCTGAATTTGATTTTGGCGTAAAAGTAGATTACCAGGATAAAATATGGTGGGCTTTGAACTTCAGGGTACACCAGTTCTGGAGTGTGCAGGCAGGATTGAAAGTGTTGCAAAGACTTCGTGCCACCTATTCATATGATTATTATGTTGCACCGATCAGCATTTTCTCTGCCGGTTCAGGGGCACATGAAATAGGACTTCAATTTGATCTGAAGAAATAATCTTTATAACCATTGTAATTATATTGTTCTCTCCCTTTATCAAATATACACAACAGCAGATATGAGAAAATTTTACGCGATAGTCCTGGTTATCATGTTAACCATGACTTATCAAACACAAGCTCAGACGACGTTTTCATTTAATTGTGCGAAAGACACCACCATTTTTGGATGTGCATCTGGTTGCCTGGTTATCAAATCCACTATTCCTGATATCCGAAGTGCTGCCAGCACATACGTGATCAACCCGATTGGTGGTGCGGCAGTAGGATGTTATCAACCTTATGTGGCACCAGATATTCCTGGAGCGCCAACAACCATCAATACGGATGACACTTATTCCAGCAAAATAAAATTACCTTTTTCCTTCCCGTTTTTCGGAACTCTGTATGATTCCCTTGTAATCAGTGGAAATGGATATGTTTCTTTTGATATGACCAGGGCAGGGCAATTTTCACATTATGGAATCCTGAGTACCGGTACTGGTTTAAGTGCAACCAGTGGTACCCCACAGGATCTGCCCAATACCCGTTACGACCGTGCATTGATCATGGGGCCTTATCATGATATCAACATCGCTACCAATACTTCTCCCAACAGGAGGATCAAATATGATACTTTGGGCGTTGCTCCTCACAGGAAATGGGTGGTAAGTTATTATAAAGTACCACTCTTCGATTGTACTTCTTTAATTGAAAATTCACACCAGATCGTTTTATATGAAGGTTCAGGTATTGTGGAAGTGTTTGTATACAGTGTTCAAAATTGTTCCAGCTGGAACAACGGAAGGGCAATGATCGGAATGCAGAATTACAACAGGGATCGTGGTATCATGGCACCCGGAAGGGCTGCATCCAATTCACCATGGGGATCGATCAACATGAATGAAAGCTGGCGTTTTGTTCCGGCTTCAGGCCCAACCTTATATCGTAAAGTAGAATTATTCGATTTTGCCGGCAACCTGGTTGCTACCGGGGATACGACCAGCATTGGTAATGGTAAGTTTGAAGTTGTATTTCCAAGTGTTTGTCCAACAGGTCCTACATCTTATGTAATTCAGTCAACGTATGAATCAGCTACTGTTCCCGGCACATTTGAGTTGGGAAGAGATACCGTAAATATTTTCTTTGCAAATCCATTGACTTCTACATCTACTAATTCTAATGCTACCTGTACTTCTAATGGTCTTGGTACCCTAAATGTAAATGTTATAGGTTCAGCCGGCGGACCTTATGAATATTCAGTGGATGGCGTTAACTGGCAGTCGTCCAGCACATTTAACCTGCCTCCGGGAACATACACCGTATTATATCGTATAGTTGGAAATCTTTGTGGTGGTTCAGAAATCATAACCATTGGGGCTGATCCTGGCCTGGTAAGCGGAACCTATACTGCGGATAATGTACTTTGTAATGGTGGAACTACCGGTTCAATTGTTGTTAGCGCATTTAACGGAACTCCCGGTTATGAATATTCAATAAATGGCGGAACCAGTTACCAACCATCGGGTACTTTTAGTAACCTGCCTGCTGGAACTTACAACGTCCGCATCAGGGATAACGTCGGTTGTTTAAGGGATACTGTGATCAATATTACCGAGCCAACTGCTCCTTTAACTGCTTCTTCTGTTACATCAACTGCCAGCTGCTCTGCTACACCAAATGGTTCTATCACGGTTACGGCTAATGGCGGTACACCAGGATACAGTTATAGTTCAGATGGTGGTGTTACTTACCAAACATCAAATGTATTCACCCTCACCAACGGAACGTACAGCATGGTAACTAAAGATGATAACGGTTGTGTTACTGCAACTTCGCAGGAAGTAGTTCCTTTGAATTTCGATCTAACTTTAACAGGCCGTTCAGATACTACTTTGTGCCTTGGTGCATCAGTGGTATTAAATACAACCACAAACGGAGATACTTATAACTGGGATGGCAATGGTGGTACTGGTACCGGTTTAAGCAGCAGTACAGTTGCTAGTCCAACCGCAACGCCTACCGCACCTGGAAGAAATGAATATATTGTAAAAGTAACCCTTGGACAATGTAGCTTGCTGGATACGGTTGTGGTTATTTCCGACAACCAGGTAAGTGTAAATACAGGGTCTGATCTTTCAATATTCATTGGTGAACAAATCCAGATCCCTGCGCAGGCTACGGGAGCAACAACTTACTTGTGGACTTCAGATCCTCCGGGCGCTGCAGGTTTAAGTGCAACTGATGTTTTGAGTCCCGTTGCCTCACCAACAAGCAATATCACCTACATCTTAACAGCTACCAATGCGGCAGGCTGTACGGGTAAAGACAGTGTATTTGTTGAAGTAAAAGCAGTTTGTATCAAAGTAAGCAATGCGTTTACGCCTAACGGTGATGGTATCAATGAATTCTGGACTGTTTATGATAACTACGCTTGTTTTAAAAATGTAACCGTAAATGTATTTAACCGTTACGGTTCAAAAGTATACGAATCAAAAGATTACAAGAATAACTGGGATGGCCGCTATAAAGGCAAATCACTGCCGATCGGAACCTATTATGGCGTGGTTGATTTCATCCTGCCTTCAGGTAAAAAAGTTACCATTAAATCTGATGTGACCATTTTAAGGTAATCAGTAACCATTTTATATTTTCAAAGCCTCCTATGTATACAGGAGGCTTTGTTTATTTATTAATAAACTAACAGGAACGTATATATGCATATTGAAGAACTACGTGATTACGTATTGCGTTTTGAAGACGTGACCGAAGGCTTTCCCTTTGGTGAAGAAGTACTGGTTTTCAAGGTTCATGATAAGATTTTCCTGTTGCTCCCACTGAGCAGCCAGCCACTTCAGTTTAATGTAAAATGCGATCCTGATAAGGCCATTGAGTTGAGAGAATTGTACCCGGATGTGATCCTGCCGGGATTCCACATGAATAAGCGTCATTGGAACACGGTAATCGTGGATGGATCGTTGCCAAAAAAACTATTGCAGGAGATGCTCACAGATTCTTATAACCTCGTAAAAAAGAAATCCCGTAAGAAGTAGGCAGCTTATTTTTTCACTTCATATTTCCAGTTCCTGCTTTTGCCTTCAGCCAGCCATTCGATGGCTGTGGTCATTCTTTTAACCCGGGTTTCCTCTGTTTTGGCTTCGGTTATCCATTGCAGGTAGTCCTTTTTATGAGAGTAGGAAAATTCGGTAAAATTTTTCAGTGCCTGTTTGTTTTTTGATAAGGCTTTCGAAAAATAGTCAGGCACGATCAGTTCTTTTTTATCGGCAGTTTTTTTGGGTACCAGTTTGATGCCTTGCTCATTGAGTTTCATCGCTTCTTTGATCCATGCCATGAGTTTTTTATCAGCAGGAAGATCTTGTAACGAAGTTATTTTTCCCAGGTGACCCATGGCGGTTTCTGCTTTGGCATTTTCAACCAGGCTGCCATCTTTCATCAACGTTGCTTTCCAGAATCCCAGGGCGCTATGTTGTTTGAATGCGGCCATGTGACACATAGGGCCATTATGATAATCGAAATGCGGGAAGCCCCATTTTATTTTTTCTTCTACATCAGGACAGGCTTTATGCACCAGTTCACGGATATGTTTTAAAATGGGTTTGGCGAAATCAGCCGATTTTGAAATGTAGGCATCAATTTCTTTTATTTTCTTTCCCATGATGTTTGCACATTAAAATGAAGAGACTAATGTAAAAGTTTTTTGCAGGGATGAGCGATTTATTTTGTTGAGTGGCAAAAAAAAGCCAGGAAGATTTCCCGGCTAATATTCTTTACTGGTTATTAATTCAGAAGTTCTTACTCACTTTTAAATCTTTGCTGCCTGCTTCGTATACATAAAATCCTTCCCCGCTTTTGACGCCCAGGTTGCCGGCTGTTACCATATTAACCAATAAGGGGCACGGTGCATATTTTGGATTTCCAAAACCATCCTGCAATACTTTCAGGATACTGTAACAAACGTCGAGCCCAATGAAATCGGCCAATTGTAATGGCCCCATGGGATGCGCCATACCCAGTTTCATAACCGTGTCAATTTCTTCCACGCCTGCAACGCCTTCATACAAGCTATAGATGGCTTCATTGATCATTGGCATTAATATCCTGTTTGCAATAAATCCAGGATAATCATTCACTGAACAGGGGATCTTGCCTAGTTGCTTACTCAGATCAATGATCTGTTGGGTAACTTCTTTGCTGGTAGCATAGCCATTGATGATCTCCACCAGTTTCATTACCGGAACCGGGTTCATGAAATGCATACCGATCACTTTATCGGGCCTTTTAGTAGTAGCGGCAATTTTAGTTATTGATATAGATGAGGTATTGGTGGCCAGGATACAGCCAGCCGGTGCCAGCAGATCCATCTGTTTGAATATTTCCAGTTTCAGGTTGATATTCTCAGTGGCCGCTTCTACAACCAGGTCGGCTTGTTTAAGTCCTTCGCCTATGTCGGGAATTGTGGTAATATTTGTCAGTGTTGTTTTTTTCTGGTCTTCTGTAATGCTGCCTTTGGTAACCTGCCTGTCGAGATTTTTTGTAATGGTGGCCATGGCTCTTTGTAACTGGGATGGATTCACATCAATAAGAGTGACGGTAAAACCCGATTGTGCAAATACATGGGCGATGCCATTTCCCATGGTGCCGGCGCCGATTACAGAAACATTTTGTATCATAAATACTAAATTTTAATTGCTCCTATTCGTTCATGTTAGTTTGATGAATGAATAGCGATTAATTTCTTCGCCACATTTTGAAGTTGGAAGAAATGTTGTGAATAGTTGTGCCCGAATCCCTGAACGAACAGTTAAATTGCCCGATCACCCAGCCTTCCACTCCCTGTGCCGGGGGATAGGCTGTGTAACTTTCCGTAAATGATATAATGTTAAGTGATTTTGGTGTTGATGCGGTCGAGTATTGATGGAGGGTTAAAATAGAACTTGTATCTGTTCCCCCTGTTGTGGTGGGCCCGGTTATGAAGGCTACATAACCTTCTATCATCGGCGACCCGTTTGCCCTCCTGCAGGCAATTTCGGTTCGGTTGAAGGCAAATGTCCTTCTACAGAATGCAGAATCAAGGTTACGGATAAACATATGATCTGTTCCATCAAAATTATAAGAAATGAATTCCGATGGTCCGCCTGTGGCACAGGCAAATACGTAACCTGCATTGATGGTATTATTGCCGGTATACGTGAACGTTAGGGTAGGTACTGATGCACTGGTAGTACTATCGATACCGGTAACGGTGATCACGGTATTTAAAGCCATCGTAGCCATAACAGGTATATGGAAACTTCCATCCTGTGCAACATCTGCATGATAATCGAGGCTATCGATCATAACCGTGATGCTTCCGCTGGTTACAGGTATACCATTGCAATTAACCATCGTTCCATTGATGGTAGGTGTTGTTGGTGGGAAATTGATGTATACATTACCGATATTGGTTGAGGCTGCAAAGGGTCCAATGATAGTATCAAGTAAAACCGCTCCGTTTGTATTATAAAACCTCATTTGCAAAGGAACATTTACAGGGATCATACCGTAAGTATATCCATTGGCATCGGTAGTTTCATGATACACTACATTGGAGCCTACCCCATTAAAAGATATGTGGGCATAAGAAAGAATACTGCTGTCGCTCCTGTTTTTATAACGTGCTTCAAACCAGCAAAAGGTATTGTAGATATCCATATTCCAAAAAGTAAAATGACTTACTTCCCCGGAATAGCTGTTTCCATTTTTGGTTGCACTGCCTTCCTTTACCCAAACACCGGCAGATTCATCAAAATACCAAAGTGGTATGCTTGCAGGAGCCGAAGCAGTTAATGATGCAGGTATGTTTGCATTGATCGTTGCTTTTTTCCCGGGAGCCAGTTTAACGGTTTGGTTGCCGGCATCTTTTAACTCAACTGCCAGCATGCCGTAAGATTGCAGTTGGTAAGCCGTGGATGGTGCTTCTACACCCGCCAGGTTTCCCGGCATGCGTTGATTGATATCGGCAGCCGTAGGATCAAGGTAAGTAGCATATATATTTACGGAATCTGTAATGGCATTTCCGGCACTGTTCAAAAATGCGTTTTCCGGGAAACTCACCGAAGCCATTCCACCTGCGAAATTGATGGTGCCACCTGCTGTGCCCACTTTACCGATCAAAGTTTTAGGCGATAATTTTCCGATAATGTATTGCGTTGCGCCGGATTTTGACTGGATGGTTTTTACCAGGGTGAAATAATTTACTTTTTCGATCCTGATGGTACCGTAATTGCCATTGAAATTGCCTTGTGTGATCTTAAAGAAACCCTGTGCATTTGTTGTTACCGATTTGCCCCCACCCGTAACCGTTGCACCTACCACCGGGTTGTTGTTTTCATCGGTCACCTTGCCGGCAACAGATAATACAACAGGGTTGTTGGGCAGGGTTACCGTAAATGGACCGGAAGGAATGGGCTCAACGATGGGTTCAGCCATGTCTTTTTTACAGGATTGTATGCCCGCAAGCAGGATAATACCGGTAACGACAGCGAGTAACCAGGATTTAGTTTTCATGCTATTTGAT